>DATFQE010000288.1:0-14282 GCA_035264445.1 Gaiellaceae bacterium
CGACGTGCTGCTCGTCTCGATCGCAGAGCACGGCCTGATGCCGACGAACGTCGCCGCGCGGATGACGCTCGCCGCCGATCCCGCGTCGCTGCAGGGCGCCGTTGCCGCGGGGATCCTCGGCTGCGGGCCGGTCATCCTCGGCACCTCCGAGGCGTGCGCGAAGCTGCTCGCGTCCCCGCGTGACCCCCTCGACCTCGCTCGCGAGCTGCACTCGCGAGGCGACAACGTGCCCGGCTTCGGCCATCCGGTCCACAGGCCGCTCGACCCGCGCGCCGAGCGGATTCTCGAGCTCGCCGACGAGCGCGGCGTGAGCGGCGTGCACGTCGCCCGGGCGCGGGCCTTCCGCGACGCCGTGCACCAGGTCTGGGGCAAGCCGCTGACGATGAACGTCTCGATGCCCATCGCCGCCGTCATGCTCGATCTCGGCTTCGCTGTCGCCGCGGTGAAGGCCGTCCCGATCCTCGCGCGGACGGCGAGCCTGCTCGCGCACCTCGCCGAGGAGCAGGAGCGTCCGGTCGGGCTGGCGCTCGCGGCGGCGGCTGAAGAGGCGGTCGCGTACGAGCGCTGACGTCGAAAGGCGGCCGTGGGACGAGCAGCTCGCGGTCGACGATGCGAGCTTTCGGGCCCAGCTCGAGTACCTGCGCGAGCGCTCGGCGTTCTACCGCGGGCGCCTCGACGGCTTCGACGGCGGGCTGGGAGACATCGCCCGGTTGCCGCTCACCGACAAGGGCGAGCTGCGGGAAACGGTCACGCGCGAGAGCCCCTTCGGGGCGCACTTCTGCGCGGAGCCGCACGAGCTCGTCCGGATCTATTCGACCAGCGGCACCACCGGGACGCCGACCTACATTCCCCTCACGGCGGGCGATCTCGAGAACTGGGTCGCCGGCTCGGCACGGAGCTACGCCGCTTCGGGCGTCGTCGCCGGACAGCGGATCGTCTCGACGTACAACGCCGGACCGTTCGTCGCCGGCGCCGCACTCGGCGCGTTCGACCGCATCGGCCTGGCGCACATCCCGGTCGGCACCGGCAACACGGAGCGGCTCGTGAAGGCAATCGAGCTGCTCGAGCCCGAGGCCGTCGTCACGACACCGTCGTATGCGGCGCACCTCGCGGAGCGCTTCGACCTCCGCGACTCGAGCGTCGAGCGCGTCCTCGTCGCGGGCGAGCCCGGCGGCGGAGAGCCAACCTTTCGCGCCCGGCTCGAGGAGGCTTGGGGCGCCGGCGTCACCGAGGCGATGGGGATCGGCGACATCGGCGTCTCGCTCTGGGGCGAGTGCGAGGAACAGGACGGCATGCACCTCGGCGCGCGCGGGTTCGTCCACGCCGAGGTCGTCGAGCCGGGCTCCGGCGAGGCGATCGAGCTGGAGGACGGCACTGCCGGCGAGCTCGTGCTGACGCACCTCCGGCACCGTGCGGCGCCGCTGCTTCGCTTCCGGACGCGCGACCACGTCGAGGTCAGGACGAGCCCGTGTGCGTGCGGCCGCACGGGCCCGCGGATCCGCTGCGTCGGCCGGACCGACGACATGCTGATCGTGCGCGGCGTCAACGTCTTTCCCTCGGCGATCCGCGAGGTGGTCGGCGCGTTCGCGCCGGCTGTCAGCGGCAACATCCTCGTCAGGCCGGAGGCGGCCGGCGTGAAACAGGAGCCGCCGCTTCCCGTTGCGGTCGAGCTGGCGCCGGGCGCCCAGGCCGACGCCGAGGCGATCCGCGATCGGCTCCGCGAGGTCCTGGTCGTGCAGACGAGGGTCGAGCTCGTCCCGTGGGGAACGCTCCACCGGAGCGAGTACAAGTCGAAGCTGGTAGAGCGATGACGCTGCTCACGACTGTCGTCGGCAGCTACCCGCAGCCCGACTGGCTGATCGACCGGCAGCGCCTCGGCGACCGGCTCCCGCCTCGCGTGCGCGCGCGTGAGCTCTGGCGCGTCGCCGAGGAGCATCTCGAGGAGGCGCAGGACGATGCGACGCGGATCGCGGTCCAGGACATGGAGCGGGCCGGGCTCGACGTCATCACCGACGGCGAGATGCGACGCGAGAGCTACTCCAACCGCTTCGCCACCGCGCTCGACGGCGTCGATCTCGACAACCCCGGCGTCGCGCTCGACCGGACCGGCCACGAGAACCCGGTGCCGAAGGTCGTCGGTCCGATCCGGCGGACGCGGCCGGTCGAGACACGCGACGTCGAGTTCCTCCGCTCGCTCACGAAGCGCCGGATCAAGATCACCGTCCCGGGGCCGTTCACGATGGCCCAGCAGGCGCAGAACGACCACTACGACGACGACCGCAGCCTCGCGCTCGCATACGCCGACACCGTCAACGCCGAGCTCCATGACCTTAAGGCGGCGGGCGCCGACGTCGTCCAGATCGACGAGCCGTACCTCCAGGCGCGGCCCGAGGCGGCCCGCGAGTACGCGCTCGAGGCGATCGACCGCGCGCTCGACGGGATCGAGGGCGAGACCGTCCTCCATACCTGCTTCGGCTACGCCCACATCGTCCACGACCGGCCGGGCGGCTACCCCTTCCTGGCCGAGCTCGCCGAGTGCGCCGCCACGCACCTCTCGCTCGAGGCGGCGCAGCCGAACCTCGACCCCGAGGTGCTGCGCGACGTGGCGGGCAAGACGATCGTCCTCGGCGTGCTGGACCTCGGCGCCGACGACGTCGAGACGCCGGAAGTCGTCGCCGCGCGGATCGAGCGGGCGCTGACCGTGCTTCCGCCCGAGCGGCTCGTCGTCGCACCGGACTGCGGGATGAAGTACCTCCCGCGCGAGCGGGCGTTCAAGAAGCTGCAGGCCATGGTTGCCGGTGCGCGCCTGGTCGGGGAGGATGGCGCCTGAGTGCCGAGCGACCGAGGGAGGTCTCAAGTGACGATGAAGCTGAACATGCTCCCGCCGAGCGTGAACAACATGTCCGTGCGCGTGTTCGTGCGGGCGGCCGGGCTGCCCGTGGAGGAAGAGAACGTGTGGGGCCAGACCAAGTCGGACGAGTACCTGTCCAAGTTCCCCACCGGCCTGACGCCTTCGATCGAGACGCCCGAGCTCCCGAAGGGCGGCCTCTCGGAGAGCTGCGCCGTGATGATGTACCTCTCGAACCGCGAGGGGCTCGACGAGCTCTATCCGACCGACATCCAGCGGCGGGCGATGGTCGATGCGGCGAACTCGTTCACGATCAGCATGCTGTATCCGCTCGTCGCACGGGCGACCTACCCGCGACTCGGTTTTGCCGGCTACCCGGGTGAGGTATCCACGTCCGACGCGTCCGACGAGGCGAAGGAAGCGGCGCGCGCCGCGGCCGAGGCCGACCTCCCGCGCCACCTCGACGTCTACCCGAAGTTCTTCCTCTCCGACGCCGGCTTCATCGGCGGCGACGCGCCGACCATCGCCGACATCCGCCTCGCCTGCACGCTCGAGTTCCTCGTCGTCGCGGACACGCCGCTGCCCGACTGGGCGAAGGACTACATGCAGCGCGTCGAGGACGCGCTCGGCGAGGCGTACACCGAGCCGGCCGCCGATGTCCGCGGCTACATCGCCCAGGTGACCGCGCCCGCAGCGGCCGGCTAGAGCATGAGCTGGCGGATCCGTGGGAGCTACTTCGAGGCCTGCAACTGTGACCCGATCTGCCCGTGCCGGCGGATCGACGGCGTCATGGGCGGGCGCTCGACGCACGGGATCTGCATGGGCGTCCTCTCGTGGGTGATCGAGGAGGGCGTCGTAGACGGGGTCGACGTGGCGGGACTGCCGGTCGCCCTGGCGTTGCGGTACAGCGACGACGAGCCCCGCTCCCCGTGGACGTACGTGCTCTACCTGGACGAGCGCGGTACCGACGAGCAGCGCGAGGCGCTCGAGGGCCTCTTCACCGGCCGGCTGGGAGGCGACGCCGAATCGCACTTCCCCTGGGTCTGGAAGCCGAGCAACCTGGTCGCGGTCAGGCCGGCCGGCATCGCCGTCGAGCACATGCGCAGGCGCCAGCGCCTGCGGATCCACGACCACGTCGACGTCCGGATCCGCGATCGCTACCCCGATCAGGGGGCGGTCACGTGCGTGATTCCGGGACACGAACGGTTCGGCGAGGAGCTGGTCACCGAACGAATCGCCGTCGAGGACGAGGAGCTCTCGTTCCGCTTCGAGGACGTCTGCGGGTACGCCTCGACGTTCGACTACGCCGGCTAGACCACGGCGACGATGGCCGCCGACGCCAGCAGAACGGCGCCGGTCAGCCGTGCGGAGGTCTCGCCGAGCGGCATGACCTTCTGCACGAGGACGACGCCGCCGAGGATCGCCGCGGCCCACAAGCTCATCGAGGCTGCGAGGACGAGCACGACCATCAGTCCGACGCAGCAGCCGATGCACCAGAGGCCGTGCCCGAGGCCGAGTCGGAACGGCCCCGTGCCGGGTCGCGCCATCACGAAGCCGATCGGGTTGCGGCAACGTCGAAGGCACGCTCTCTTGAGCGGCGTCAGCTCGTACGCGCCGGCCGCTGCGAGGACGAGCGGCAGCGCGGGGGAGAAGCCGCGCTCCATCGCCTCCCACGGGACGAGCCCGATCGCCACCCAGGTCGAGAGGTAGCCGGCGGCGAGCGCGGTCTGGCCGCCCGGCAGCAGCGCGGCGAGCGGGACGATCGAAGGCAGCATCATCGCCGCCATCATCAGCGTCCAGCCGACGAGGAACCCGGCCGGGCCCATCGGCGGCTCGTAGGCGGCGACGACGAGCCAGGCGAGCGCCGCCGCGGCAAGCAGCACGGCAGATCTGCGCACAGGTGCGATCGTAGGCCCGATGAGTTCCGGCGGCGGCCGCCGTCTATAGACCCGTGAGCGTGAACGGAGCACTGCGTGCCTTCGCCGATGCCTTCCCGGGCGAGGTGGTGCTTCCGGGCGACGACGGCTACGACGCGGCCCGGGCGGTCTGGAACCGGATGGTCGACCGGCGCCCCGCGGCCGTCGTGCGGCCCACGCGCGCGGACGACGTCGTCCCAGCCCTCCGCTTCGCGCGTGAACGCGACCTGCAGATAGCCGTCCGCGGCGGCGGCCACAGCATCCCCGGCTTCTCGACCTGCGATGACGGCCTGGTGATCGACCTTTCGCGCATGCGCGGCGCCGAGGTCGACCCTGAGCGGCGCGTTGCACGCGTCGCCGGCGGATCGCTGCTCGCCGAGCTCGACGACGCTGCGCAGGCGGCCGGGCTCGTGTGTCCCGTCGGCGTCGTCTCGCATACCGGCGTCGCCGGGCTCACGCTCGGCGGCGGCATGGGACGGCTCCAGCGTCGCTACGGCCTCACGATCGACAACCTGCGCGCGGTCGAGCTCGTCACGGCGGACGGCCGCCTGGTCGCCGCGAGCGAAGACGAGCAGCCCGAGCTCTTCTGGGGCCTCCGCGGAGCGGGCGCGAACTTCGGCATCGTGACGGCCTTCGAGTTCGGCCTGCACCCGTTCGACGGCACGGTCACGCACGGGGCGGTCCGCTACCCGATCGACCGCCTCGACGACGTCGTCGGCCTCTTTCGCGAGCTCGTGGAATCCGGTCCAGACGAGGTGATGCCGACGCTCGCCGTCGGGCGGACGGACGTCTCGATCTCGGTGCTCCATTGCGGCGCGCCCGAGCAGGCCGAGCGCGACCTCGCCGAGCTGAGGGCATTCGGGCCGCCGGCCCAGGACACGATCCAGGTCAAGCCCTACCTCGTGGCACAGCGCCTCTTCGACGGGGAGATGGAGTGGGGGCACCGCTTCTCCATGAAGAGCGCCTTCCTCAGCGAGCTACCCACCGAGTGCGTCAGCCGTTGTGCGGACCTGGTGGCGAGCGCGCCGCCGGGCGTCGAGACCGTTCTCTCGGTATGGGCGTGGGGCGGCGCGATCGCGGCGGTGCCCGACGGCGGCACCGCGTTCACAGGACGCGAGGCGACGTACTGGGCGTCGGCGGAAGCCCAGTGGGACGACCGTGATCTCGACACGACTTGCCGGCAATGGGTGCGCGAGACGACCGCGGAGCTGATCCCCTACGCACTGACGGGGCGCTACGTGAACGACGTCGAGGAGACCGGGGTCGATCTGCGCTCGGTGTACGGCGAGGCCAAGTACGACCGCCTGGTCGGCCTCAAGCGCGCGTGGGACCCGGACAACGTCTTCCGGCTCAACCAGAACATCGCGCCATAACGCTCGTCTTTGCGCGACTACCGCCAGTCGACCGCGACCAGCTCGACGGGCTCGGCAAAGCCCTTGAGCGTTGCCGCGCGCGGCTCCGACAGGCGATATGCCGTCGGAACGCCTTCGATCGTCTCGCGGCTGAAGAGGATCTCTGCGGCGCCCGCGGCCGCGCCGATGCGGGCGGCGATGTGGACGCCCTCGCCCCCGTAGTCGCTGAAGTCGCCGTCGGTGTAGAACGCGCCGCCGCTGTGCGCCCCGATCCGGACGTCGGGCGCGACGATCTCGTCCGCGAGCGCGCGCTGGATCCCGACTGCAGCCTCGACCGCCGCCTTCGGGTTGTCGAACGCGGCGAAGAAGCCGTCGCCCGTCTGCTTGATCACGGCGCCGCCCCGCTCGACGATCTGCCCGCGGAGGACGGTGTCGTGGCGGGCGAGCAGCTTCTTCCACTTCTCCTCGCCGAGGGTGTCGAGGAGCCTCGTCGAGTCCACGATGTCGGTGAACAGGAAGGTCCGCCGCGCCGCCAGGCGGCCGAGCAGCTCCTTCACGCGCTCCTCGTCGAGCCGCGCGCCGAGCCGGTCGAACGTCGACAGGGCAGCCTCGAGCTCGGCGGTCGCAGCGTGCTCGTCGCCCTGTCGCCGGAAGGCGATGCCCAGGAGCATCCGCGCCTCGGCCGCCTCGTACGGCGCGCCGACCCGCTGCCACTCGTCCCGCGCGCGCTGCAGGCAGCGGGCGGCGCCGACGTTGTCTCCTTCAGCGAGCTGAATCCGGCCGGACTCCATGTGCACGGCGGCGTCGAACGCGGGCGCCCGCCGCCCGCCGATCTTGTACGAGTCGACGAGCCGCTCGAGCTCGCCGTACGCCGTGCGGGCCGTCGTGAGGTCCGAGGCGGCGACGGCGATCTCGACCTGCGCCGGGAGGTGGCGAAGGCGCATGAGCGGGTCGGTGACCTCCGCGAGCGTGCGCGTGATCCCGGCGACCGCGCCGTCGACCTTTCCCTCCGCCAACCGCAGCAGCGCGAGCCCCGGCTGCGCCGTCCGTCCCAGCTCATGCGCCGTTTGGTAGGCCTCCTCGGCGGCCGCGAAATCGCCGCGCAGGCGCCGGATCTCGCCGATCTCGTAGTAGCCGCCTGCCGTGATCGCGCGCTCGAAATCATGGAGCTCCTCGCACGCCGTGAGGGCCTGCTGCTCCGCTTCACCCCAATCGCCGCGGAGCCGCATGATCTCGGCGCGGTGAATACGGCACGCGCCGGGGAAGCCGGTCACGTCGAGCCGGTCGCACCAGCGATTCGCCTGCTCGGTCCACTCTGCGGCGCGGCGGTAGTCGCCGAGGTCCTGGCAGGAGCTGATCGTCACGCAGTAGACAAGGCCGGTCGAGTAGGGATCGAGCTCGCCGCCGAGCGCCGCGGCAGTCGCCTCGTCGATCAGGGCAAGCCCCTGCTCGACCTCACCCATCTTCACGAGCGCGCGTCCCTTGGCGACCAGCGCAAGTGCCTGTGTGTCGCGGTCTCCGAACCGCGCGGCCAGCTCGAACGCGCGGTCGAGCTCGGCGGTCGCCTCACGCAGGTCGCCGCCGCCGAAGATGCCATTGATCCCCCGTGTCAATGTGAGGCGGGCGTGCTCGACCGATTCGGGCTCGGCCGAGAGCAGGCGCTCGGCTTTGGCGAACCAGCCGTGCGAGACCGCGAAGGCGCCGCGGCCGACGTGATCGTGCGAGAGGGTCAGCGCGACGCGCGCGGCCCTGATGGCGTCGCCGGCCGAGAGGTACGCCGCGTGCGCGCGCTCGCGTAGGTCGATCGCCTCGTCGAGCTTGCCGTTCCACCAGGCCGCGCCGGCGAACTGCTCGAGATCCGCGGGGGTGAGGTCTTCCCGGCCGACGCGCGCGTACGCCTCGTACGCCTGACGCCACGCGGGGCGGCCGGCGGCGTCGCGAGCCGCCTGGAGTAGGTCGACTGCCTGGGCCACGGTTCTCTTTATAGTCACACGCCGGTCGGTAGCCGCCAAATCTCATGGCCCGCAGCATTCGCCTCGATCACAGCGTCATCGCCGTCTCGGACTGGGACGTGTCGAACAGGTTCTACCGCGACGTCGTCGGTGCGGAGGTGATCGAGCACGGCGCCGGCCGCTGGGCGTACCGGCTCGGCGATACGCAGCTCAACGTCCACGGCCCCGGCGTGGACGTGTCGACGAACGTCGCCCGCCTGCCCGTGCAGCCGGGCAACAGCGACCTCTGCTTCGTCTGGGCGGGTCGGATCGAGGAGGCGGCGGATCATTTGACCCGGCACGGAGTGGAGGTGGAGACCGGCCCGGTCGAGCGCCTCGGCGCGCAGGGCCACGGAACCAGCGTCTACTTCCGCGATCCGGACGGCTCGCTGCTGGAATTCATCAGCTACGACTGAGTCCGCGACAGCGCCTCCACCAACCGAGCCAGAGTCGCGTTCGCGGTGCGGAGATCGCTCTCGCCGATCTCGCCGCCCAGTTGTTGCGCCCACCTGCGCTGCGCCCGACGGATGCTCCTGAGGGCCGAGCTGCCCTTGGGCGTGATCCGCAGCAACTTCGAGCGGCGGTGCCCCGGGTTCTGCTCGTAGACGGCAAAGCCCTCCTCGACGAGCATGTCGGCAACGCGCTGGACGCTCTGCCGCGACAGCCACCAGGCCCGGGCGATCTGCGGCACGGTCAAAGGGACTCGATCGATCGCGGCCAGCACCCGCCAGCGGGCGCCCGTCTGCCCCGCGTGTCCGGCCATCGCGTCGCCTGCTGACGTCAGCAGGCCGTTCAGCCGGAAGACCTGCGCGACGAGCTCGCTGAGAGCATCCCCGGCGACGGTCGCCGACTTGACAGCATGCTGTCGCTTGTCTATGTTGCTGCCTCGCGGCATGACAACATCCTGTCATACGTGAGAGAGGAGAGCACGATGAGCACGACCGAACCCGGCGTGGCGAGCGTTCGTCCCTTCCAGGTCGACGTCCCGCAAGCCGATCTCGACGGGCTCCAGGCCCGGCTGGCGGCAACCCGGTTCACCGACGAGCCTTCCGGGAGCGACTCCGCCTACGGCATGAGCGTCGAACGATTGAAGCGGCTCGTCTCGTACTGGGGGACCCGCTACGACTGGCGCGCGTGGGAGGCGGAGCTCAATCGCCGGCCACAGTTCCTGACGGAGATCGACGGCCAGCGGATCCACTTCCTCCACGTCCGCTCCGCGAACGAGGACGCGCTGCCGCTGATCCTCACGCACGGCTGGCCAGGCTCGATCTTCGAGTACCTCAGGGCGATCGAGCCGCTCTCCGTTGACTTCCACCTGGTGATCCCGTCGCTCCCCGGCTACGGCTTCTCGGGGCCGACCACCGAGCGCGGTTGGGACAACGTCCGGATCGCAAAGGCCTGGGTCGAGCTCATGCGTCGCCTGGGCTACGAGCGCTTCGGCGCGGTCGGCAACGACGCGGGGTCGATGATCTCGCCGGAGGTCGGGAGGCTCGCGCCCGAGCGTGTCGTCGGCGTCCATGTCACGCAGTTGTTCTCGTTTCCGACGGGGGATCCGGCCGAGCTGGAGGGGCTGACCGAGGACGAGCAGGCGGGCATGGCCGTCCTGAAGTGGTTCTGGGAGGAGAAGGGCGGCTTCAACGTCATCCAGTCGCAGCAGCCGCAGACCCTCGCCCACGCGCTCTCCGACTCGCCGGCCGGGTTGCTGGGTTGGCTCGACCAGCTCCTCGGTGACGAGCTCGACGACGACTTCGTGCTCACGAACGCGGCCGTCTACTGGTTCACCGGCACGGCGGGCTCATCGCTCCGGCTCTACTTCGAGAACGCCCGCAGCGGCCACCGTCCGTCGGAACCGACGACTGTGCCCATCGCGCTGGCGATGGCCGACGGCGACTTCAAGTCGATCCGGCGCTTCTGCGACCGAGATCACGAGAACATCGTCTCGTGGAGGCAGCTCGATCCTCCCGCGCGGGGCCACTACACCGCCCACACCGCCACCGAGGTGCTGACCGACGACATCCGCCGGTTCTTCACCGGCCTCGGCGGTTGACTGGAATCATCTCCTGCGACCGATCACCGGCGAGGAGGGATGGGTGTACGTCAGCTTGACGAGGACGAAGGGCTCGGAGGGCCAGCCGCTCGAGGTCGCGACGATCGCCGGGGAGGAGATGGTGCCCTGGCTGCGCGAGATCGACGGCTTCGACGGGCTGCTGATGCTGACCAACGAGGAGGAGGCGACCACGCTGGTGCTCACCTTTTGGGAGGACCGCAAGGTGGCCGAGCGGCATCGGGCGGCGCGGATGCGGTTCCGCGACCGCGTGACCGCCGCCGTGCACGTGACGGTCGAGGAGACGGCGGACTACGAGCTCAGCTTCGCCGACCTCGGCCCGCGGCTACTGGAGAGTTAGGCGTCGGAGGTCACGTGTTCGCGCGTATGCACACGATCGAGTCGAACAAAGAGCAATACGACTTCGGCCTGGAGATCATCAGAGACGAGTACCTCCCGTGGGTGCGGGACAGCACCGGGTTCCGCGGCCTGATCGGGCTCTTCGACGAGGAGCGTGAGAAGGGGATCGTGATCACGCTCTGGGCGGACGAGAACGCCCTCGATGCGAGCGCCGCGGCGGGCGACCGGCTGAGTCTCCTGGCCGCATCCGCCTCGGGGTCGACACGGCGCTCGCTCGAGAGCTTCGAGGTCACGCTCTTCGAAGTGCGTCCGGATCGATGAATGCTGAAGGCCCCGCCGAAGCGGGGCCCTCGCGCTTACTTGTCCTTGTCGTGGCCCGGCGGGGTGCCGCCCTGCCCGGGCGGCGTGCCGCCTTGCCCCGGCGGGGTGCCGCTTGCGGCGGGAGGGCTGCCGCTCTGGCCCGGCGGAGTCCCGCCGTGCCCGGGCGGGGTGCCGCCGTGTGCCGGGCTGGCGCCATGGCCGGGTGCGTTGGGCGCCTGAGCCTGAGGGCTCACGGTCTGGACCGGTGCGCTCACGTGCCCGGGGGGCGTGCCGGCGTGCGGGCGCGGTGCGGTGCCGCTGCGACCGCGTGAGCTCTCGGGCTCGGCCGGCGTGCTGACGGCCCGAGCCGGCGTCGTGGCGCTGTGGCCCGGCGCGCTATCCCGCTTTCCATGCTCGCCCGTCTTGCCCGGCGAGCTGCTCTTCCCGTGCGACGCCTTCGTCTTCTTCGCGGCCTTCGCCGTGGTCGACGTCGGCGTCGGCGCGCACGGCCCGATCGTGTCGCCGTGACGCAGATGCGCAGGGAACGCCCTCTGCGAGACGGTGATCGTCACGAACGGGTGCTTCTTCGAATGCGTGTGGTGGCAGAGCGTCCCCTTCTGCGGCGGGTACTGCTTGGCAGCGGCCGGCGTCCCCGACGGCGACACCGCCGCTCCGACCGACGCGAGCGCCCCGAGAGCGAGTGCGCCCACGCCTGTCGCCGCGATCGTCCGGCTCCAACTCCACCTCGATCGTGTCATTTCCCTCGACTCCTCCTCTCAGCCGCTGAACGCGGCCGTCGGAAAACAGGGTCTTGGGGGGAAGTACGAACGAACCTACCCGTCCGGACGAAATCGAACCCGTAGCCGCGCGCCCGCTTCCGCGATCTTCGGCGGTTTACGGCTCAGTTAGGCGTGTTTACCCGCGTATGCGCGGGGGATTTCCCCGGCGAACCAACCCAAAGGAGGTACGCGAGATGCTCGCACGGTTGATTCCGACGAAGGTCCACGCCGGGATGGACTACACCGTCGGTTTGCTGTTGGTCGTGGCGCCCTGGATCTTCGGTTTCGCCGACGAGAGCTCGGCGGCGACGTGGATCTCCGTGATCGCCGGCGTCGCGATGATCGGGATGAGCACGATCACGAACTACGAGGGGGGCTTCCTGGGTCACGTGATCATGATGCGAATGCATCTGATCACCGATGCTGTCCTGGGGCTCTTCCTGGCCGTCTCTCCGTGGCTGTTCGGCTTCGCGGACGAGGGGGTCAACGCTTGGCTGCCGTTCGTGGTGATCGGCCTCGCCGAGATCGGGACGGCCGCGACGACGAACCCATTCCCGGGCGACCGCAGCATGCGGAGTCGGGAGGCGGCGCGGACTGCGTAGGGAGTCGGGCCAGGTCTTGCGCTCGAGAACCGGTGCAGCAGCGCAAGACCTGGTTCCCCGCCGGGCCGGGTTCCCTCCTACGGCGCTTCCGCCAGGAAGTAACTCAGGATCCGGACCGGACGGGCGGACGGCGGCGCGCTCTGCCGAGTCAGGAACGGCTCCATCAGACGCTCGAGCCCTAGCTCGACGCTCCGCAGCTCCTCGGGAGTCAGCGCCACCCTGGCGTTGAGCAGGCCGGATGCGCGGACCCAGTCGAGCTCCAGTTGCGGCTCGATCTCCGCGACCCAGCGCGCCGGCAGGTCGTCGTAGGCGAGCATCATCGTGCCGCTGAGCCGGCGGGCGGCCGTCTGGATCTCCGGGTCGTCGGGGATCTCGAACACGAACCCCTTCGCGACGGCCCGCCACTCGTCGCCTTCGCGCATCACGAGGCCGACGCTCTCAAGCTCCGCCAGGTCGGCGTGGACGGCTGCTTCGGGATCGTCCACGGCCGCTGCCAACGCCGCCGCGGTTACAGGCCCTCGTCGAAGGCGATCGAAGAGCGCGAGCCGCGTCGGCTCGGCGAGGGCCCGCATCGCCGCCGGATCTGTGAGCTCGAGGTCGCCGACGGCGTTGACGCGCGGGGCGTCTGTCACGTCAGCTGCGCCATCCGAATCGAGTTGCGTCACTTGATCACGCGATAGCGCAGATGCGCGGCGCCGGGCGAGCTGAGCGCTCGTGTGAGCTCGACGTGCGGCCGCTCGGCGCCGGCGCCGCCGAAGAGCGGCGTGCCTGAGCCGAGGAGCATCGGTGCGACGTGGATCTCGAACTCGTCGATCAGGCCCGCCGCGAGGTACTGCTGGATCGTCTCCGCTCCGCCGGCGATGAGGACGTCGCTTTCGCCCGCCGCGGCCTGCGCCTGCTCGAGGGCGGCTTCGAACCCGGCCGTGACGAAGTTGAACGTCGTGCCGTTCTCGAACTCGACCCGGTCGCGCGCGTGGTGCGTCAGCACGAAGACCGGGTTGCGGAAGGGCGGGTCGTCGCCCCACCAGCCGTCACGGTTCGGGTCGTTCTCCCACGGCCCCGAGCCGCCGCTGAACATGCGCCGCCCCATGATCAGCGCGCCCTGGCGGGCGAGGCCTTCGGCGATGAGCTCCGAGTCGGCGTTGTCCTCGCCGCCCTCGAGCCCGTGGCGCTCGCGCCAGGCCCGGGTCGAGGTGGCCCAGTCGTGCAGCTGCATGCCGCCCTGCCCGAGCGGGTCCTCGAGCGACGGGTTCGGGCCGGCGACGAAGCCGTCGAGCGACGTGGTGATGTCGAAGATGAGCATCGATCCTCCCTTGTGGTCGTCAGATCAGACCAGTAGGCGCGCTGAAAGTCATCGGTTCCGTACGATGGCGCGGTGACGAATCTCGAGGCGACCGCCCCGGAGCTTCAGCTCGAAGCGCACCGGAAGGAGCTGACGGGCTTCTGCTACCGCATGCTCGGCTCGGCCTTCGACGCCGAGGACGCGGTGCAGGAGACGCTGGTGCGGGCATGGCGAGGGCTGGACCGGTTCGAGGGCCGCTCGGCGCTGCGGTCGTGGCTGTACCGGATCGCGACGAACGTCTGCATGGACATGCTGAGCGGCCGCGAGCGACGGGCGCGCCCCATGGACCTCGGGCCGGCGCGCGAGCCGATCGAGTCGAACCTGAACACGCTCCCCGAGGTGACCTGGCTCGAGCCGATCCCGGACGGCGTCGCCGTTCCCGACGACGGCGACCCGGCCGAGGTGACCGAGGCGCGCGAGACGATCCGCCTCGCCTTCGTGGCCGCCCTGCAGCACCTGCCGCCCCGGCAGCGGGCCGTGCTGATCCTGCGCGACGTGCTCGGCTTCCGGGCCGGCGAGGTCGCCGAGATGCTGGAGACCAGCACCGAAGCGGTGAAGAGCGCGCTGCAGCGGGCGCGCGGACGCCTCGCCGAGGTCGACCGGCCGGACGCGCTCGACGACCCGGACGACCCGCGGGTCAGGGCCCTGCTCGCGGACTACATCGCCGCGTTCGAGAACTCCGACCCGGCCGCGATGGAGCGCGCCCTGCGTGCGGATGCGGCGATCGAACCCGTCGGAGCCCGGACGT
>DATFQE010000289.1:0-4379 GCA_035264445.1 Gaiellaceae bacterium
ACGTCGGGGCGGGGCCCGTCTGGCCCACGCCGTCGAAGCAGGATGCCGACCCCGCGATCGGGCTCGAGGGGCTCGAGGAGATCTGCGTGGCCGTGTCGATCCCGGTCGTCGCCATCGGCGGCATCGACGTCTCCAACGCGCGCGCGTGCATCCAGGCGGGCGCGGCGGGCGTCGCCGTCATCCGAGCCGCCCGCGACGCGGCGGCCATTCGCGATGCGATTGGGTGACGTCGGCGAGCTCGGGCTGCTCGCCGAGCTCGAGACGCGCGGGCTCGCATCGCAGCTGGAGCACGATGCGGCCGTCGTCGACGGCGTCGTCGTGACGCAGGACGCGCTCGTGGAGGGCGTGCACTTCCGCCTCGACTGGATCTCCTGGCGCGAGCTCGGATTCCGTGCCGCCGCGGTCAACCTCAGCGACCTGGCCGCGTCCGGCGCGGCGCCCAGCGGCCTGCTCGTCTCGCTCGGGGCCCCCGGCGACACGCGCGTAGAGGACGTGGTCGAGCTCTACGAGGGGATCGGAGAGACCGGCGTACCCGTCGTCGGCGGCGACACGACGCGGGCCGAGACGCTCGTGCTCTCCATGACCGCGCTGGGCCGGGCGGAACGCGTCCCGGGCCGCGCAGGCGCCCGCCCCGGCGACCTGCTCGTGGTTACCGGCCCGCTGGGCGGAGCAGGTGCCGCATTTCGTGACGAGCGATACCTGCGTCCGCCGTTGCGACTCGAGGAAGGGCGCGAGCTGGCCCGGGCGGCGACGGCGATGCTCGACCTCTCCGACGGCCTCGCGATCGACGCGGCTCACATCGCCCGCCGCTCGAGTGTTCGCTGCGAGATCGACCTCGAGCATGTTCCGCTCGCCGACGGGGCGACAGTCGACGACCTCAGCTTCGGCGAGGACTACGAGCTCCTCGCCGCCGTGACGGCCGCCGGCCGCTTCCAGCCCATCGGCCGGTGCACGGAGGGAGAGGGCGTCGAGATCCGCCTGCGCGGCGAGCGAGTAGACCTCGAAGGGTGGGAACACTTTATGCGCTGACCCCAGGCCAGCGCCCTGACGGTCTAGGGTTGAGCGGGTGACGGGCTACCTCGTGCGGCGGCTCGTATGGGCGCTGCTCCTCTTCTTCGTGATGAGCTTCGTCACCTACGTCATCTTCTTCGTGATTCCGACGGAGTCCTCGACGATCGGCCGCGGACAGGCCTCGGAGACGATCGACCTGCGGACGGTGATCCCGCTCGAGGGCTCGATCGTCCACGAGTACGCGCAGTTCGTCGGGCGGGTGCTGCAGGGTGATCTCGGCCGGTCGTACGTCACACGGCGGCAGGTCAGCGACATCCTCGCGCAGGCGGCGCCGGTGACCGCGTCGCTCGTCTTCGGCGGCGCGATCGTCTGGCTGCTGATCGCAATTCCGGTCGGGCTGCTCTCCGCGCTCCGGCCTCGCTCGCTGCTCGACCGGACGGCGACAGTCTTCGTCCTGATCGGGATCTCGGCACACCCGGTGTGGATCGGCCTGATCCTGTCCTACGTGTTCGGAGAGCGGCTCGGCGTCGCACCGTCGGGCGGCTACTGCGACCTCGTCTCCCCGACCACCGGCTGCGGCGGCCCGCTCCAGTGGGCGTGGCACCTCTGGCTGCCGTGGATCACGTTCGCGCTCATGTTCGCCGCCATCTACATGCGCATGGTCCGCGCGAGCGTCCTGGAGGCGCTCGGCGAGGACTACGTGCGCACCGCGCGCGCGAAGGGCGCCTCCGAGACCCAGGTCATGCGCTCGCACGTGCTGCGGAACGCGCTGCTTCCGGTCGTGACGATGCTCGGGATGGACATCGGGCTCGCGCTCGGGGGCGCCGTCTTCGTCGAGCGCGTCTACGGGCTACCCGGCATCGGCGGAATCGCGATCCAGAGCCTGGCGCGCCGCGACCTGCCGGTGATCATGGGCGTCGTCCTCTTCGGGACGCTCTGCGTGATCGTCCTCAACCTCGTCGTCGACCTCGTCTACACGGCGATCGATCCGCGCAGCCGCCTCCACCACACCGACTTCGAAGGTAGCGGTGCTCCCGCCGGGCCCGAGAGGCGGCGAGCGCCCGAGCCGGTCGGCGAGCGCCCGCTCGAAGCCTGACTCAAGCGGACATGTCCGGGGTCAGACCCCGGACGTGGCTGTTACAGCCAGTCCGAGAAGGCGCGCTCGAAGTCTGAACGCGGCCTCGCGCCCATGACCGTCGCCTTCGGCTCGCCGGCGCTGAAGAGCATCGTCGTCGGCAGCGCGAGCACCTCGTAACGCGACGCGGTCGCGAAGTTGTCGTCGACGTTGACCTTGACGAAGTCGGCCTTGCCCTCGTGCTCGGCGGCGAGCTTCTCGAGCAGCCCCGTCACCGCGTGGCAGGGCCCGCACCAAGGCGCCCAGAAGTCCACGACGACAGGGCGGTCGGCCTGCAGGACCTCTTGCTCGAACGTCGCATCGCCGATATCGCGCATGCCGTGACGCTACACGGCGACCATGACCCCATGCTGACGTCCGGCCTCCACCGCTTCTCACTGCTCTTCGCGATCCTCTGCGTGGCGGGCTGGTTCTACGTCTTCAACGTGTGGTGGGGCCTGCTCCCTGCCCTGCTGCTCTGCGTGCCGGTCGGGCTCGCGTTCTCGCTGATCCCTCCCGCGGTCGTGGGGACGGTGAGACCGCTGCTCGGCGACGTCGTCACGACCTGGGCGTTCATCGCAGCCGGAATCGCGCTCGGCGTCTATGCGCTTGCAGCGTTCGAGGGAACCGCGTTCGTGCTCGTCGCCCTCGGCGCGGCCGCCGTCTTCTTCGGAGGCGCGTCGCTCCTCTACATCCGCTTCAACGCGATGCAGCGCCGCGCGACCAGCGGCGGCTGGCGAGCCGGAGCGCCGGGACCTTCCAGATCGCCTCGAGCACGATCGAGCGGGACATCTTGGAGCCGCCGACCTCGCGGTCGGTGAAGCGGATCGGGATCTCGACGACGCGGAACCCCGCCCGCACCGCCCGGTAGGTCGTCTCGATCTGGAAGGCGTACCCGCGCGAGCGGATCGCATCGAGATCGATCGTCTCCAGCACCTCGCGCCTGTAGCACTTGAAGCCCCCGGTCAGGTCACGGACGTGCAGTCCGAGCAGGAACTGCGCGTAGAGCGATCCCCAGCGCGAGATCGCCCGCCGCAAGAGGCCCCAGTTCTGCGTTCCGCCGCCGGGCACGTAGCGCGAGCCGAGCACGAGATCCGCGCCCTCGGCCGCCTGGAGCAAACGCGGAACGTCGGCGGGGTCGTGGGAGAAGTCGCAGTCCAGCTCGAGCACGAGATCGGCACCGTCGGCCAACGCCCGTCGGAACCCGTCGAGGTAGGCGCGGCCGAGTCCATCCTTGCGAGGCCGGTGGAGCACGTCGACCCAGTCGAGCTCGGCCGCGAGGCGATCGGCGATCTCGCCCGTCCCGTCCGGCGAGCTGTCGTCGATCACGAGCACGCGGTCGTCGGCGCCGAGCACGCCGCTGAGGGCGCGCACCATCGGCTCGAGGTTCTCGCGCTCGTCGTACGTGGGCAGGCAGACGGTCGCCCTGGGCACGCGCCGTATCATCGCCTGGGATGGCGACCACCAAGCTGCCCAGGAACAACGAGGTCGCCGACCAGTTCGACCTGCTCGCCGACCTGCTCGAGCTCGAAGGCTCGGATCCGTTCCGTCCGCTCGCCTACCGCCGCGCTTCGCAGCGGATCCGCGAGACCGCCGGCTCGATCGCGGAGCTCGCCCTCGAGGGCAAGGCGAAGAGCCTGCAAGGGATCGGCAAGACGATCGAGGAGAAGATCGTCCAGATCGTCGAGACGGGCGAGATCGAGGCCATCACCAAGCGCAAGGACCAGATCCCGACGGAGGTCGTCCTCTTCACGCGCCTGCCGGGCCTCGGCCCGAAGACCGCGGCGCGAATCTGGAAGGAGCTCGGCGTCACGACCCTCGTCGACCTGAAGGCGGCGGCCGAGCAGCAGCGCCTGCGCACGCTCGCCGGGATGGGCGCCAAGACGGAGGAACGGGTGCTCGCCGCCCTTGCCGTCGAGGCGTCCGCCGAGCCGAGGCGCGCGCTCCTCGGCCAGGGCCTGCCGGCCGTGCTCGCGGTCGTGGAGGCGCTCCGTGCGCACCCCGGCGTCGACCTCGTCTCCGAGGCCGGCAGTGTCCGCCGCCGGAAGGAGACCTTCCGCGACCTCGACATCATCGCCACCGCCGCCGACCCGGCCGCGCTCACCGACCACTTCACGAAGCTGAAGTGGGTCGCCGACGTGGCCGCCAAGGGCCCGACCAAGGCGAGTGTGCTCTCGAACGACGGCCTCCGCTTCGACCTGCGCGTCGTTCCGCCCGAGTCGTACGGCAACCTCCTCCAGCACTTCACCGGCTC
>DATFQE010000290.1:0-2000 GCA_035264445.1 Gaiellaceae bacterium
TCACCTGGATGGTCCCGAAGGGCAACGTGCGCTTCGCGCAGGTCGCGCGGCCTCGATCGACGGCCGAAGCTCGCAGTTAGCCGCGGCGATAGGGCGCGGTCAGACGCGCCTCCGCGAGGACGTGCGGCGACACGGCCTCGTCGAACGCGTCGCGATTCGCCCCGTCCTCGAGCTCGATCGGTGCGTCGAGTGCGAAGAGGCGGAAGACGTAGGCGTGCTCCTCGCCCTGCGGCGGACACGGGCCGCGGTAGCCGGTGCTGTCGAAGTCGTTCTCGCCCTCATGGAGGCCGGGCGCGAGACGGGTCGTCGACGGGTCGAGGCCGTACACGAGCCAGTGCGTGAACGTGCCGCCCGGGGCGTCCGGATCTTCGAGCGCGAAGGCGAGCTGCTTCGTTCCTTCGGGAACGCCCGTCCACTCGACCTTGGGCGGGACGTCGTCGCCGTCGCACGTGAAGCGGGCGTCGATCGGCTCGCCTCCCGAGACCTCGCTCGCGTCCGTGAACTCGAAGCCGCCGACGGACGGGCCTCGCTCGAGCTCGGTGCCGCTCCCGCCGCCGCCTCCGCACGCCGCAAGGACGAGCAGAACCGACGCCAGTGCGGCCGCTCTCACGACGCCGCGTCGAGCGCCTCGTTCACGAGCCGGTCGGCGAGCTCGTTGTGCTCGCGCCGGACGGACGTCCAGCGGACGCGCCCGACGTCTCTGGCGAGGCGCGACGCCTGCACGGCGAGCGGGCGCAAATTCTCGTTCTTCACCCGGTACTCGCCCTTCATCTGCTTGACGAGCAGCTCGGAGTCGGAGACGACCTCGAGCTGGTCGACACCGACCTCGACCGCCTTCTCGAGCCCGGCGATCAGCGCTCGGTACTCGGCGACGTTATTGGTCGCGACGCCGATCGTCTCGCCGTGCGCCGCCAGGATGGTGCCGTCGTCGGCCTCGAGCACGTAGCCGTATGCGGCCGGCCCGGGGTTGCCGCGGGCGCCGCCGTCGGTGGAGAGGCGCGCCTTCACGGCCGCTACTCGTCCAGGTTGTCGATCTGCGCCCGCTGCAGACGGCCCGAGTAGTCGACGTAGACGGACTTCCACTCGGTGAAGACGTCGAGCGCCGCCTGCCCCGCCTCGCGATGGCCGTTGCCGGTGTCCTTCGTGCCGCCGAACGGCAGGTGCACCTCGGCCCCGGTCGTGCCGGCGTTGACGTACGTGATTCCGGTGTCGAGGTCGCGGATCGCGCGAAACGCCTTGTTCACGTCGCGCGTGAAGATCGACGACGAGAGCCCGAACTGGACGCCGTTGCCGACCCGGATCGCCTCGTCGAAGGAGTCGACGGGGATGAGCGCGGTCGTCGGCCCGAAGATCTCCTCCTGAGCGATCCGCATGTCCGGGCTGACGTCGCCGAACACGGTCGGCCGGTAGTAGAAGCCCTTGTCCAGGCCGTCGCCGCGTGCAACCTCGCCGCCTGTGAGCAGGTCGGCGCCCTCGTTGCGGCCGATCTCGGTGTACGAGTGGATCTTCTCGAGCGCGCCCTCGTTGATCACGGGCCCGATGTCGGTGTCGTCCTCCCAGCCAACGCCGAGCCTCAGCCGCTCAACGTGCTGGACGAGCCGCGACTTGAGCGTCTCGTAGACCCCACGCTGCACGATCACGCGGCTCGCGGCGGTGCAGCGCTGGCCGGAGGTGCCGAAGGCCGACCAGATGATCCCGTCCACGGCGAGGTCGAGGTCGGCGTCGTCGAGGACGATGATCGCGTTTTTGCCGCCGAGCTCGAGGTGGACGTGCTTGAGCTCGTCGGCGGCGGTCTTGAGCACCTTGACCCCGGTCTCGCGCGAGCCGGTCAGGGTGATCACGGGCACGTCGGGATGACGAACCAGCGCGTCGCCGACGGCGCCCCCGCCGCCGTGGACGATGTTGACGACACCCTTCGGGACGCCCGCCTCGGTCAGCAGCTCCACGAAGCGCTCGCCGAGCATGGGTGTATCGGTCGCGGGCTTGAAGACGATCGTGTT
>DATFQE010000291.1:0-6314 GCA_035264445.1 Gaiellaceae bacterium
CAGGGCCGCTCCGAGGCGGTTCGCCGTCGAGCGGAGCAGGCGCTCGAGCCCGCCGAGGTCGGTGGGGGCGATCCCCACTCTCAGCGTGCCGGTCTCCAGCCGCTCGACGACCTGGCTGAGGCGCCTCGGCAGCCGCGCGGCGGGCGCGACCTGCGTGAACAGGTAGGCGAAGAGCTGGTTCGGCTCCAGCCGGCGCTCTCCCTCGCGCAGCATCAGCTCGGTTCCCTCCTCGTCGAGCAGCTGGACGGGGTCGAGCTCCGGATCGAGCGTGCGGGCGATCGAGTCCGCCTGCGCGAGCGTCTTGCCGACGAGGGCGAAGCTCGTCGGCAGCCGTACGTTGTGCCGTACGGCGATTCGCTGCAGGTCGGCGAGTGCCTCGCCCGCCCGGATGCCAGAGAGCGGGCGCCAGTGATAGCGCGGGAGCTTGCGCCGGAGCTCGTGGACGAAGCCCGGCTCGTCCGTCGAGAGGTCCGTGAGCGACACCTCGAGGATCAGCGCGGCGACGTCGTCCGCGCGATTCTGCGCGATCGCCAGCAGGAGCAACGCGATCGTCCGCCTGGTGTCGTCGTCGAGCCGGCCGAGCAGCCCGAAGTCGAGCAGCGCCAGGCGCCCGTTGGGCATCAGCAGGATGTTCCCGCGGTGAGGGTCGGCGTGGTACAGGCCCTCGGCGGCGATCTGGCGTACGTACGCGGAGAAGAGCTGCCGCGCGAGATCGTGCGCGTGCTCCGGGTCGACGGCGACGCCGTGCGCGATCTTCTCGCCGTGCACACGCTCCTGCACGAGCACGTCCTCGCGCACGTGCGGATGGATGACGGCAGGTACGTGGAGCGCGTCGTAGTCGGCGACGAGGCGGGCAATCAGGTCCGCGTTGTTGGCCTCGTCGACGAAGTTGAGCTCCGCCAGCAGATGCGACTCGAGCTCGTCGGCGAGCGCTCCCAGCTGGAGGAGACGCGCCGTCTCCGACCGCCCCTCGAGAAGTCCGACGGTGCGGTGAAGCAGCTCGAGATCGAGTTTGACCTGCTCGAGGACACCCGGCCGCCGAACCTTGACCACCACCTCGCGGCCATCCGTCAGCAGCGCCGCATGGATCTGCGCGATCGAGGCGGCCGCGAGCGGCTCCGGATCGATCCGCACGAAGACGTCCAGGCCGAGCGAACGCTCGATCACCGGCTCGATCTCGTCGAACGGGAGCGGCGGCACCTCGTCGACGAGCTTTCCGAGCTCGTCGACGTAGACATCCGGGAGCAGATCCGGCCGCGACGAGAGCAGCTGGCCGAGCTTCACGAACGTCGTCCCGAGCTCTTCCAGCGCGAGCCGAAACTCGCGTGCGCTCTCCGGAGACGCTTCGCGCGAGCCGCGGACGCCGATTTCGCGGACGACGCGTAAGAGACGCGTCCGCCGGGCGACGCTGGTCACCTCGAGCGCGCGCCTGAGCTGCTCCTTTCGCCTGGCCACCGGCCAGCATCTTGCGGCACGGCGACAACACCGTGTCTCAGACGGTGTCGGTTCGGGGAGGAAACGGCGCCGGCTCCCCCCGCGGGAAGACGCCAAAAACTCCTACCTCGCGACCGCTCAGGTCAAGCGAGGCGGCTGTCCTCGGAGGTCCGGCCCGGTGGAACCTCGGGCGGGCCGGCCCGAGCTCCCTGCCTGGATAGGCGGACGAGTCCCAGAGCTGGACTCGCCCGTCCTACCACTCGGCGATGTGCCCATCGAAGAAGCCGCCGCCCGTCACGGCCGCCATGACGGCGAGCGCGATGAGAAGCAGGATCCTGGCGTTGTGGTAGTGCCTCAAGCTGGTCACCTCCTTCCCTGGGTTAGAAGCGGACGTCCTGGAGCGCCTCGGCCGCACGCCTGTAGAGGCCGGCCGCTGCGCGGTCGTCACCGCGGCGGGTCGCGAGGTCTCCCTGCGCGATCCAGGCTGCGGCTCGGTGGCTGAGGCTCGAAAGCTGTTCGAAGCTCGATTCGGCTGCGCGGAAGGCGGAATCCGCCTCGTCGAGGCGGTCCTGCTCGAGCAGCGCGCGCCCGAGGACGAGCTGCGCGTTGCCGATCTCGTCGAGGTGGTCGACGCGGCCCTTGAGGAGCTCGAGGGCCTGGCGCGCCTGCTCCTCGGCAGGCCGGACGTCGCCCGAGCGGAGGTGCACTTGCGCAAGCGAGTTGACCGCGCGCGCTGCGTCCTCCTCGGTGCCGTGCTCGAGCAGCACCTTGAACGCGTCCTTGAGGTACGTGACCGCCTCGTCGGGCTTGCCGAGCAGGAAGTTCAGGCCGCCGAGGTTGTTGAGCAGCTTGCCGACGTTGGCGCGGTCGGCGATCTCCTCGTACTGGGCCTTCGCGCGCTCGGCGTAGGAGCGCGCGAGCACCCAGTGCCCGTCGCGCTCGGCGACGAGCGAAGCCTGGAAGTAGACGTGCGCGACCGTCCGCCGGTCGTTGAGGCCCTCCGCGAGCTCGAGCGCGCGCTCCACGTCCTCGCGGGCGGCCTCGAAGTCGCGCTGGCGGCGGTAGCAGCGCGAGCGCCAACCGAGGATGTTCGAGCGGAGCAGGTCGCAGGGCATCCCCGAGCGCTCTGCGAGCGTCAGCGACTCGTTGAAGAGACCGAGCGCCGTCGAGACGCTCTGAAGCTTGTAGCGGCAGACGCCGAGGCGGAACAGCACGTCCGCCCGGTCGACGTCGGAAAAGCCGGGGTTCTCGGCGAGCTCACGCGCGCGGTCGAGCAGGGCGCTCGCCTCGCGCAGCTGGCCTTCCTGCATGCGCGTCCACGCCTCGCCGCCGAGGGCCCGCACCTCGAGCTCGGGCGCCGCGATCCCCTGGATCGAGCCGACGACCTTCTCGTACTCGCCGAGCGCCTCGTCGTAGCGGTGGTCCTCGGTGAGCGCCTCCGCACGTGTCAGGACGGTCTCGATGCGGCCGCGCTCGTTCGCGGAGACGCCGTTCGCGAGAAAGCCCGCGTCGACGCCCAGGCGGGCGGCGAGCCACTCGATCGTCTCCTTCGTGGGGCGCGTCTTGCCGCGCTCGATCTGGCTGACGTACTCCTTCGAGAAGCGATCGCCGGCGAGCTCGGTCTGCGTCAGCCCCGCCGACATCCGCAACTGGCGAACGCGCTCGCCGAGCTTCAGGCCCGTGCTACGACGCGCTGTGCGGGTGGGAGTGGGGAGGTCGGTGGCTCGAGGCATAGGTGGACTGACGCGCATGGTAGTCAAGCGCACACTTCACTCTCCCGCAAGTGCGTAAAGCAGCCATCCCCCAAAAGGGGCATGTCCATGCGGTTTAGGTAGTCAACCGCGCGTTGCGAAAATCACTTGACCGAGGTACTTGACGATTGGAGACAACGCCTCTATAGTCAGTCCACCTTGCAGCTCGCTCCGACGCCAGAGCGGAGGTGCAAGGGGCGCGCCACAGAGATGGCGACACACGGGTCGGAGGCCTTGGCTGGGCCGCAGAGCCAAAAGCCTCCGACCTGTCGCCACCACACATACAGGCGGCTTCTCGTCGCCGCACATACGAGCCCCCGGAGCCGCAGCCGGGGGCTTTTTTTGCCCGAAGTGCTGCGCACCGTCGGGCGACGTCGGCTTACGGTGCGCCTCTGGACGCGTGGCGGCGACTCGCTTGCGGTGGTTCACGGTTTGCTTCACCGAGGCGGCGGCTGTGCGCTAGGTCGGGTCAGAATCCTCGAATGCGAATCGACGTTGTGGACTCCGTTTCGTCCGAGCTCGTCGACGCCGTCGCCGGGCTGCTCCCCCAGTTGTCTTCCGCTTCACCGCCTTCTCGCGACGAGCTTCAGACGATCGTCGACTCGACGGCGACGTCGCTCCTCGTTGCTCGCGACGGGGACTCGCTGCTCGGGACGCTGACGCTCGCCGTATTCCGGATTCCGACCGGAGTTCGCGCCTGGATCGAGGATGTCGTCGTGGACGAGTCCGCCCGCGGGCGTGGGATCGGTGAGGCGCTCACCATGCGGGCCGTCGAAATCGCCCGCGACGCGGGCGCGCGGTCGGTGGAGCTCACGTCGCGCCCGACGCGCGAGGCGGCGAATCGCCTCTATCGCCGGCTGGGCTTCGAGGAGCGCGAGACGAACGTCCTCCGCCTGACGCTCGAGCCGGTGGATACTTGATGACGCTTCTTTCACCATGCCTGGCACCAAGAAAAGGGGTCGGGTCACGGCCGGCGCGGGCAGTGACACGCCCGGAAACGACCGTCGGTATGCCCGCTCTGGCGCCGTTTTCGTGGACGATCCGTGACGGTCTTCTGACGGTGCCTGGCACCGAGAAAACGCTCGCCACGCGCCGCGGCCCGTCCTAAGCGGGCTCGTCTGCGCGACGGCCGGTCAGCCACTCGCGGCGCGCGACCATGATCCGCGGGAAGTCGTCGCCCACCACCCCGCCAAGGCGCCGGCCCACCGTTCCGAGCAGGCCCAGGGAGACGAAGACCCACGCTTCGGCATCGACATCGCGCTCGGGAAGGACCCCGCCGGCCTCCTGGGAGCGCCGCATCACATCGGCGACATAGCGGTGCACGTCCTGGAGCTGGCGCCGCACGAACTTGCGGATCTCCGGGTCGTCGCTCACCTCCGCGAGCGCCTGGAGCCAGAGATGGGCGAGCTGCCCACGCCGGTCCTTGGTGGTGAGATACGCACTTCCCATCGCGATCAGCCACCGAGTCGAGTCGGGCTCCTCGGCGAGCGCGTTGTCCCAGAGCTGACGCGTGTCGCGCCAGGCCTCCTCGAGGCAGGCGATGTAGAGGTCGCGCTTGGAGCTGAAATGGCGGTAGAGAACCGGCTCGGTGACGCCGGCGCACTTCGCGATATCCGCCGTCGTCGTGCTGCGGTACGTGCCGCGGCAGAAGATCGTGCACGCCGCCTCCAGCACGGCTGCGCGGCGCTCCTCCGCGGGAAGACGGACTCGCTGGGCACTCACGCGGCGAGCTCGGAGACAGGCTCGGCCGATTCGGCCCGCTGGGGCGCGCGAACCACGAGGATCGCGAGACCGGCGCCCGCGAGAGCGATCAGCGACGCCACGACGAGGGCGGTCGAAAAGCCGTCCACGAAGGCCTGGGGCGTACGCCGGCTACCCGCCTCGTGCGCGATGATCGCCCCGATCAGGGCGATCCCGACCGAGCCGCCGACCTGCCGCGCGGAGTTGAGCACCGCGGACCCAACACCCGCCTTGTCGATCGGGACGCCGCTCATCGCGGCGGCCGCGCTCGGAGTCATCACGGAGGCCATGCCGACACCCCCGATCAGCATCGCCGGCAGCAGCGCCCAGTACGACTCGTGGACGCCGAGGCGCGAGAAGTAGAAGAGCTGGATCGCGAGCAGCGTCATCCCGGTTCCCATCAGCCAGCGCGAACCGAAGCGGTCCGACGTCCTGCCCGCGAGCGGCGCGATCAGGACGATCAGCAGCGTCATCGGCAGGAATGCGGCGCCGGCCTGAACGGCCGAGTAGCCCAGGATGTTCTGCATGTAGAGCGAGACGAAGAAGAAGACCCCGAACATCGCGAGCGCGACGAGCAGCATCACCGCGTTGGCACCGGCGAACGTCCGGTTCCGGAAGAGCGACAGGTCGAGCATCGGCGTGCGCTGGTGGCGCTCGAGCAGGATGAACGTGACGAGGCTCACGGCGGCGACGACGAAGGAGGTGACGATGCGCGCCGAGGTCCACCCGTACGTGTTGCCCTCGATCAAGGCGTAGGTGAGCGAGAAGAGCCCGATTCCCGAGCTCAGGAGCCCGGGGAGGTCGAGCCGCTGCTCCTCCGAGGTGTCCCGCGACTCGTCGATCAAGAGGAAGCTGGCGGCGATCGCGATGACGCCGATCGGGATGTTGATGAAGAAGATCCAGTGCCAACTCGCGTGCTCGGTCAGGAGGCCTCCGACGAGCGGCCCGATCGCCAGCGCCAGCGCCGAGACGCCCGCCCAGATCCCGATCGCCATTCCGCGCTGGTGAGGCGGGAAAGTGGCCGAGATGATCGAGAGCGTCGCGGGGTTCATGAGCGCCGCGCCCGCGCCCTGCACGATCCGCGCGGCGATCAGCATGTCGCCGCTGTCGGCGAGACCGCACGCGAGCGAGGACGCTGTGAAGATCGACAACCCGACGACGAAGATCAGCCGCCGTCCGAGCAGGTCGGCGAGCTTGCCGCCCGTGAGCATGAGTGCGGCAAACGTCAGCGCGTAGCCGGTGACGATCCACTCGAGCTCCGACAGGTCGGCCCCGAGGTCCTCCTGGATCGCCGGCAGCGCGACGTTCACGACCGTGTTGTCGAGCATGATCATGAACAGGCCGAAGGCGACCGCGCCGAGCGTCCACCACTTGCGCGTCTCGGGATCG
>DATFQE010000292.1:0-5881 GCA_035264445.1 Gaiellaceae bacterium
GTGCAGCTGCGCACGTGGGGCGTCGCGCATACGCGAAGCGACCAGGTCGTGTTCCTTCCAGAGGAGGGCATCCTCTTCACGGGCGACCTCGTCGAGGAGCGGATCTTCCCCATCTACCCGTACTTCCCCCCGGACGACGCCGACGTCGACGGGGATCGCTGGATCGACGTGCTGCGCCGGCTCGAGGAGCTGCGGCCCGCCGTCGTCGTGCCCGGTCACGGCGCGGTCGGCGACGTCGGCATCATCGCCGCCGCGCGGGAGTTCCACGAGCTGCTTCGCGACGAGACGCTTCGCCTCGCGGCGGAGGGCGTCGGCGTGGACGAGGTCGTCGCCCGGCTGGAGCCGCAGTTCCTGGCTCGCCATCCCGACTGGGAGCAGCCGGAGTGGATCGGCTTCGGGATTCGTTCCTTCTACGCGCGCAATCAGGGCTGAGCCCGACCGAGGGTCGTTGACAGGCCCTATCCGCTGTGGTCAGATCGACGGCGACCCTGGATGGGCGCGCCGTCGGGCGTCGCCGTCCAGCCTGCGTACGACGAAGGAGGAGAACTTGCGCAATCATCGTCGGCCGGCGACCACGCTCGCGGCCGCCGCGCTCATCGGCCTGAGCCTCGCGCTCGCGGGCTGCGGAGGCGACGACGACGAGTCGGCGTCCGACACGCAGTCGGTCGCGACCGAGACGAGCGGCGGCGGCACGACCACGGGCGGCGGAACGGGCTCCATCCCCGAGGGGTACTCCGGCGTCGAGGCGGATCTCCCCACCGAGTACGACGCGCCCGAGATGAAGTCGGGAACGAGCTGCAAGATCGGCTTCCAGAACCCGGTCGCGGCGAACGAGTTCCTCGGCTTCGTCCAGAAGGCGGTCATCGCCAAGGCGAAGGGCTACGGCTGCACGGTCGTCGCGCTCGACGACGCGCTGAACCCGGACAAGCAGGTCTCGAACATGCAGCAGCTGCTCGGCCAGAACGCCGACGCGATCATCTTCTACCCGCTCGATCCGAGGGCGACCAAGCCGGTGCTCCAGCAGGCGAAGAAGAAGGGCGTCCCCGTGATCGCGATCGACGCGAGCTTCGGCGACACGAAGGCCGTGCCTCTGATCTCGACCCAGGTATGGCAGGGCCGCGACATCCAGGCCTACCTGCAGGCGAACGCGCTGGCGGACGAGAAGCCCGACGCGAAGGTGGGGCTGATCGGGATCGGCATCCCGGTGCCTGCGATCAAGTATCTGACCGAGCGTCAAAAGCACTTCTCCGAGGAGAAGGGCATGACGGTGGTCGACACGCAGGACAATCCGTCCGACGACGTGACGGGAGGCGAGAAGGCGGGCAACGCTCTTCTCCAGCGCAACAAGACCGTCGACTCGGTCATCGGCTACAACGACCCGTCGGCGCTCGGCGCCGTCATCGCCGCACGCGCGACCGGCAGGGACATCACCGTCGTCGGCCTGAACGGCTCGAGCGACGGGATCAAGGGCGTCGAGACCGGGAAGCTGCTCGCCACCGTGCAGGTCGACCCGATCGGGATCGGCTCCCAGACGGCGGTTGCCGCGTACAGCCTGATCACGAAGCAGGGCCTGCCCCTCCCGCCGATCGTCATCCGTCCCGGCGTGCTCGTGACCAAGGACAACGTCGACGACTTGCCGAGTTGGAGCGCGCAGCTGGCCGAGATCAAGTAGCGCGCCGGGTCAGCGGCGGGGCGGCTCGGGCCGCCTCGCCGCACGGCGCTTGCCGATGACCGAGGATCCGTTCTTGCAGGCGACGGCGCTGCACAAGCGCTACGGCGGCGTCCACGCGCTGCGCGGCGCCGGCATCACCGTCTATCCGGGCGAGGTCCACGCTCTCGTCGGCGAGAACGGGTCCGGCAAGTCGACGCTGCTCGGCATCCTCTCGGGCCAGATCAGGGCGGACTCCGGGAGCGTCTCACTCGCGGGCCGGCCCGCCGTGTTCCGTAACCCCACCGACGCGCTCCGCGGCGGCATCGCGACGGTGACCCAGGAGACGACCCTCGCGCCCGAGCTCTCGATCGCAGAGAACATCTTCCTGGGGCACCGCATGGTGCGCCGAGGACCGCTGATCGACTGGCGGGCCACGCGACGACGCGCTCTCCACGCGCTGCGGCGGCTCGGCCTCGAGCTCGACCCGTCGCTTCCCGTCCGGCGGCTGCGGCCCGACCAGCAGCAGCTGGTCGAGATCGCACGCGCTCTCTCGATCGACGCGCGCGTCCTGGTTCTCGACGAGCCGACGAGCTCGCTCACCGACGACGAGGTCGCCTCGCTCTTCGCGCTCGTCGGAAATCTCAGGACCGAGGGAGTCGCGATCATCTTCGTCTCACACCGGCTTCGGGAAGTGTTCGAGCTGGCGGATCGCATCACCGTGCTCCGCGACGGGCTGACCGTGGGTGAGGCGCGCGCAGCGGAGCTGGACCGGGCGACGCTCATCCAGCTGATGGTGGGGCGCGCGCTGGAGGAGGTCGAGCCCCCGGTGGTACAGGAGGGCGGTGGCCGCCCTGCGCTCCGGGTGCGCGGCCTGACGCTGCCGGGACGCGTCTCGGCAGTCGATCTCGACGTCGAGCCGGGCGAGATCGTCGGCCTCGCGGGCCTTCTTGGCGCCGGCCGAAGCGAGCTGCTGGAAACCGTCTTCGGCGTCCACCGCGCGAGCGCGGGGACCGTGGAGGTGGACGGCGAGCAGGCCTTGTTCGGCAGTCCCCGCGAGGCGATTCGCGGCGCGGTCGCATTCGTGCCGGCGGACCGCAAGCTCCAGGGGCTCGTGCACGAGATGAGCGTCCGGGAGAATCTCGTGATGGCCTCGACGTCGCGCCTCGCCAGGCTTCGGCGTCCGGTCGCGCGGCGGGAGCTTCGCGTCGTCCGCGAGTCGTTCGAGGGGATGCGCATCCGCGCCGCGTCGTCCCGTGTCCCGGTAGCGACGCTCTCGGGCGGCAACCAGCAGAAGGTCGTCCTGGCGAAGTGGCTGGCGACCTCCCCGCGCGTGCTCATGCTGGACGAGCCGACGCGAGGCGTGGACGTGGGTGCGAAGGCCGAGATCTACCAGCTGCTCTTCGACGCAGCGGAGAGCGGCCTCGGGGTGCTCGTCTCCTCCTCCGAGAATCAGGAGCTGCTGACGCTCTGCGACCGGATTCTCGTCATGTTCCGCGGCCGCGTCGCCGCCGAGCTCTCACGCGACGAGGCCACCGAGGCCAGGATCGCGCACTTCGCCGGCGGTCACGGATGACCTCGGACGCGAGCGTGCGTGAGCCGGACCAGACCCTGGGCGGCCGGGCGGCCGGCATGTGGTCGGCGGCGAACCGGTACGCGGTCGTGCTGCTGCTGTTGATCGGGATCTTCTGCTTCTTCTCCGTGACGCAGCCCGACTTCTTCTCCCGCGCCAACATCGAGAACCTGCTGACGGGCAGCTCGATCCTGTTCGTCGTCTCGATCGGGATGACCTTCGTCGTGCTGACAGGCGGGATCGACCTCTCCGTCGGCTCGCTGCTCGCACTGTCCGGGATCATCCTCTCCGAGCTGTTCAACGAGCTCGGCCTGCCGGCGCTCCTCGCGGTGCTGGCAACCTGCCTCGCCGCAGCGTTCCTCGGCGGGGCCGTCAACGGCGTCCTCATCGGCCGGTTCGGCCTCTCGTTCTTCGTCGTCACGCTCGGGACGTTGTCGATCTACCGCGGCGTCGTGAACATCTGGTCGAACACGGAGACGACGTACATCAGCTCCAGCTTGGTCGACTCGATCGCCTTCGGGAAGCTGCTCGGAATCGCCTATCCGATCTGGATCATGCTCGCGACGTACTTCGTCGCCCTGGTCGTCCTGCGCTGGACCTACTTCGGCCGGGACGTCTACGCGGTCGGCGGGAACATCACGGCGGCGCGCCTGTCCGGGATCAACGTCGCGCGGACCCTGATCGTGGTGTACGCGATCGCCGGCCTCTGCGCCGGCATCGGCGGGGTGATCCAGGCGGGGCGGCTGGGCGCGGCCAGCCCGCTCGTCGGGGAGACGACGCCGCTCGACGCCGCCGCGGCGGTCCTGCTCGGCGGCACGAGCTTCCTGGGCGGCCTCGGCGGCGTCACCGGGACGGCGGTCGGGGTGCTCTTCATCGGGACGCTGCAGAACGGGCTCTCGATCTCGGGCGTCTCGAGCTTCTGGCAGCAGGTCGTCACGGGTGCGATCCTGATCCTGGCGATCGCGATCGACCGGCTCCAGCAGACTCCGGGCGGACGGCTGCGCGGGCTCAGGGGCTTCGGTCACGGACCGACGTCGACGTCCGACCCAACGCTCGAGGAGGGGCCGCCCTAGTGAACGGATCGCCGTACTTCGCAGACCTGACGTCCACGCGGGTGCAGGAGATCCTCGACTCGCCGAAGGTGCCGGTGCTGCTGTGGCCGGTCGGGTCGACGGAGCCGCACGGGCCGCATTCGCCGCTCTCCACCGACCCGATCATCTCGATCGGCATCTCCGAGCGGGTGGCACGGCGTCTGGCGGACGACCCGGAGGTGACTGTCCTGATCCTGCCGACCCTCTCCTACGCGGTCACGCGCTACAGCGCCGGCTTCGCCGGCGCGATCCACGTGAGCGAGGAGTCGCTCCGGGCGATCGTGGTGGACGTGTGCGCGTCGCTGGCCGGCCAGGGCTTCCCGCACGTCGTGCTCGTGAACAACCACTTCGAGCCCGAGCACGTGCAGACGCTCCACCGCGCGCTCGACGAGCTCGACGAGCGGGGTATCCGCGGCGGCTACCTCGACCTGACGCGGCGCGAGCGAGCGCAGCGATTGACCGACGAGTTCAAGCTCGGCGAGTGTCACGCGGGCCGCTACGAGACCTCCCTCGTCCTCGCCCAGGCGCCGGAGCTCGTCGACCGTGACGCCATGGCGCGCCTTCCCTACGTCGGCGTCAGCCTTCCGCAGGTGATCGCGGCCGGGATGAAGGACTTCCGCGAGATGGGCCTCGCGCAGGCCTACTGCGGCGCGCCCGCGGAGGCGACCGTCGAGGAAGGGGAAGCGACGTACGAGACGCTCGCCGACATGACGATCGAGCTCATCCGAGCGCTCGTCTCGGGCACGGGCGGACGCGATCGATCCGGGCTCTTCGGCCGTGTGTGAGACCGACCAGGGAGGATGCCCTCGATGGCTTCAGTGACCACCGTGGATCCCGTCACCTTCGAGATCATCCGCCACAAGCTCTACAGCGTGATGGACGAGGCGATCATCGCGCTCGAGAACGTCTCCGGCTCCCCGATCACGAACGAGGGGCACGACCTGATGGCGTCGCTGTACAAGGCGGACGGCGGCCTGATGGTCGGCGGCGTCGGCTTCCTCCACCACCTGACGAGCGCGGCACAGGCCGTGAAGCACATCCTCGCGACGTACGCCGACGACCCCGGGATCAACGAAGACGACGTCTACTTCCTCAACGACTCCTACACCGCCGCGCTCCACCCGCCCGACGTCTACCTCATCTCGCCGATCCACTTCGAGGGGCGCCTGACCGGCTTCGCGGCGAACTTCGTCCACGTGACCGACATCGGCGCGATCGATCCCGGCGGCTTCTCGCCGAGCGCCCGCGACAACTACCAGGAGGGGTTCCAGTCGAAGGGGCTGAAGCTCGTCGAGGGCGGACGCATGCGGCGCGACGTTCTCGACACGTTCCTGAACATGGTGCGCGACCCGGGCATGACCCAGCTCGACCTCAAGTCTCAGCTGGCCGCGAACCACGTCGCGAAGCAACGGATGCTCGAGCTCTACGCCGACTACGGCGCCGACGTGGTCGAGGCCGTCTCCGAGGAGCTGATCCGCCAGTCGGAGCAGCTCGTGCGGAACCGGCTCTCGGAGCTGCCGGACGGCGAGTGGCGCGTGCGCGAGTACATCGACATGCCCGACGCGAGCG
>DATFQE010000293.1:0-2027 GCA_035264445.1 Gaiellaceae bacterium
TCGCGGCTTTTCGGGATCGCCGACCTCCGGGAGCTGTTCGAACAGCTCGGCGACGAGCCACATCAGCACGGTCGAGAAGAGCTTCGGCTTGTCCTGCACCGCTGCGAGCTCGAGCAGGGTGATGACGCCCTTGCCGTCGGGCGTCGTCCTCAGGAGGTCGGCGATCTCGAACTGGGGCTCGCCGAAGAACTCGGTGCCGCCGCCGTCCTCGAGCGCGACCAGCGACCGCAGCAGGACGCCGATCGTCGCGCCCGACACGCCGCCGAGCTCCTTCAGCTCCGCCTTGCCCTCCTTCGAGTCGAGGTACGTGAGCACGGCACGCAGGTCTCCGAGGTCGACCAGCGGCAGCCCGTGCTCGTCCGCGAACCGGAAGACCAGCGCGAGGCTCGCCGCCTGCGTCTCGTTGGAGCCGAGCACCTTCGCGAGCAGCTGCGGGCCGAAGTCGGTCACCGTCGCGCGCACGGGGACGCCTGGGCCGATACCGCCGAGGGAGAGGAACTCGACACCGAAGCCGGTCGGCTCGTAGGGCAGACCGAGGTCGTCCATGCGTTCCTTCGCCGGCCCGCCGGGGGCGCCGGGCTCGCGCAACCCCGAGAGGTCGCCCTTGTAGTCGGCCGCAAAGACCGGGACGCCCTGCGCCGAGAGCTGTTCGGCGATCAGCTGCAGCGTGCGCGTCTTTCCGGTGCCGGTGGCGCCGGCAACGAGCCCGTGCCGGTTCATCGTCTTCAGGGGCAGGCGGACGACCGCGTCCTTGGCGAGCTCGCCCTCGTGGACCGCGCGGCCGAGTTCGATCGACGGCCCTTCGACCGCGTACCCCTCGGAGATCGTCTCTGCGAACCCGGCCACGAGGGCTGGAGGCTAGCCGGGCCGGTGTAGCCTCGACGCGATGAGCGCGACCGGGCTGACCGAGGCCGAAGCCAGCCGCCGCCTCGCCGAGCGCGGACCGCCCGCGCCGCCCGCGACGAGCCGCTCCACGGCGTCGATCGTGCGCGCCAACGTGCTCACGCCGTTCAACGCGATCCTCGCGGCCCTCGGGCTGCTCACGCTCGTCTTCGCCGACTGGAGGGACGCGCTCTTCCTGTTCATCATCGCGGCGAACTCCGGGATCGGGATCTGGCAGGAGCTGCGCGCCAAGCGCTCGCTCGACCGGCTGGCCGCGCTTGTGGCGCCGAAGGCGACGGTCGTCCGCGACGGCTCGCCCCGTGACGTGCCCGTGGAGGAGGTCGTTCACGGCGATGTCATCCGGGTTCAGGCCGGCGATCAGGTCGTCGCCGACGGCCCGTTGACGGAGACCGCCGGCCTTGCGCTGGACGAGTCGATCCTGACCGGCGAGTCGCGGCCGGTCCAGCGTCAGCCGGGCGAGCAGGTTCGGTCGGGGTCGTTCGCGATTGAGGGAGCGGGCTCGTACGCCGTCGAGGCGGTCGGCGACGACAGCTATGCCCAGAAGCTCGCCGGCGAGGCACGCGAGTTCCGGCACCCGCGCTCGCCGCTCGAGGTCGCGATCAACTACCTGCTCTACATCCTCGTCGGGCTGATGGTGCCGCTCGGCCTGATGTTCGTGATCGTCCTGGGGAAGGGCGACGCGTCGACGCGTGAGGCGATCACCACCGCAGTCGCGGGCATCGTCACGCTCGTCCCCGAGGGCCTCATCCTGCTCGTCAGCGTCACCTACGCAGCCGCCGCGCTCCGGCTCAGCCGGCGCGGCGCGCTCGCCCAGCAGCTGAACGCGATCGAGTCGCTCGCCTCCGTCGACCTGATCTGCCTCGACAAGACGGGCACGCTCACCGAGCCGGGCCTGCGCGTCGTCGCGCTCGAGCCCGCGGACGGCGTGCCGCCCGAGCGTCTGCGCCATGAGCTGAGCCGTTTCGCGGCGAGCTCGCCGAGCAAGAACGCGACGCTGCGCGCGCTGGCGGACGATGCCTCCGGCGAGGAGCCGGAGGAGTCGGTGCCGTTCTCGTCGTCGCGCCGGTGGAGCGCGCTTCGGCTCGGCGGCGAGGGCTACGTGCTGGGCGCGCCCGAGCTCTTCC
>DATFQE010000294.1:0-3347 GCA_035264445.1 Gaiellaceae bacterium
GCGCTCGAGGAGCAGCCGTGCCGCCTCCGGATGCGCAAAGAAGGCGGTGAAGTGCAAGGCCGTGAAGCCGTCCGGCGAGAAGGCGGTGGCGAGCTCCGGCTCGGCGTCGAGCAGCTCGCGCAGTCGCTCCGTCCGTCCGAACGCCGCCGCCTCGAAGACGTCGAGCTCATCGCGATCGGCGAGCAGCCGCTCGGCACGGTTGCGATCGCCCTCGTAGAGCGCCTGCATCGGCTCCGAGACGCCGGCCACGCCGGCATTCAACCGGTTAGGGCCAGGCGGCGGTACGGGGCTCGAGGTCGAGCGCGCCGCCGGCGCGGCACTCCGGCGAGTGGTACTCCTCGGGATGGCTCTTCGGCGACGTCCGCGCCGCCCAGACGCCGACGATCTTTCCCTCGGCCGCCGTGGCACCGAGCTTCTCGGCGACGAAGTCCACCGTCTGGGTCGCGTAGCACTCGGCGGCCGCCTCGTCGCGAATTCCCGCCAGGTGGAACGACTCGTGCGCGAGCGTCGAGAGCGCACGGGCGGTCTCGACGACCTCCCGCTTGCAGTTCCGGTCATCCGGGACGAGGCAGTCGAATGCCGGCTTGGTGCCCGCCCGTGAGAAGTCCTCGAGGCGATCGCACGTCGTCGCCGAGAGCTCGGCCGTGTCGCTCGGCCGGCCGGCGACGTCGAACCGGACGCTTCCATCCTCGGCCCGCACGTCGACGAGCCGCTGCCAGAAGCCGGGGCAGTTCACGCCGACACTCCGCTGCGCGATCGCGGTCGAGACCCCGCCGAGCCGCGCCTCGTTCTGCTCGGCCTTGTGGTGCACCCAGAGCGAGAACGCCGCCACCGGAATCAGGATCAGAAGCAAGAACCGCATTTGCAGGTCTTTTTCGACCGAAATGCGCTGTGGCTTTAGACCCCTTTCGGCACCTCTGCGGGCGCCGGCGCCGCCGGCTCCTGCGAGAGATCCGGGTGGTCCTCGAACAGGTAGCGCACGACCGCGCGCTTCGCCGCCTTGACCTCGTCGACGCGGCCCACCGGCCGGCCGCGCGGCGCCTCCTGGAGCAGCTCGGGGCTGTCGGCCGCCTCGCGCGCGATCGACGCCATCGCGTCGGCGAATTCGTCGAGCGTCTCGCGGGTCTCGGTCTCGGTCGGCTCGATCATCAGCGCCTCGGGGACGACGAGCGGGAAGTAGATCGTCGGGGGATGGAACCCGTAGTCCATGAGGCGCTTCGCGACGTCCAGCGCGGTGATGCCGTGCTCCCGCTTGAGGTTGCGCGCGCTCAGGACGAACTCGTGCATGCAGAGGCGGTCGTACGGAAGCTCGTAGTCGTCCTTCAGCCGGGCGAGCAGGTAGTTCGCGTTGAGCACGGCGAGCTCGGACATCTCACGCAGCTCAGGGCCGTAGGCGCGTATGAAGGCGTACGAGCGGACGAAGACGCCGAACGGGCCCAGGAACCCGCGGACCTTCCCGATCGACTTCGGCCGGTCGAACTCGAGGCGGAAGCCCTCGCCGTCGCGAACGACCGCCGGCACGGGGAGGAACGGCTCGACGCGGTCGCGCACCACGATCGGCCCACCCCCCGGCCCGCCGCCGCCGTGCGGCTGCGAGAACGTCTTGTGCAGGTTGATGTGGACGATGTCGAAGCCCATGTCGCCCGGCCGCGAGATCCCGCAGACGGCGTTGAGGTTCGCGCCGTCGTAGTAGAGGAGCGCGCCGGCCTCGTGGAAGATCGCCGCCACCTCCTCGATGTTCTCGTCGAAGAGGCCGAGGGTGCTCGGGTTCGTGAGCATCAGGCCGGCCGTCTGCTCGTTCACCTTGGCGCGCAGGTCGTCGAGATCGAGGTTCCCACGGTCGTCGGTCTCCACCTTCTGGAGCTTGTACCCGGCCATCGTCACGCTCGCGGGATTCGTGCCGTGGGCCGTATCCGCGGTGATGACGGTGTCGCGCTCCTCGCCGCGGTCGGCGAAGTACGCGCGCATGAGCATCAGGCCGGTGAGCTCGCCTTGCGAGCCGGCCGCAGGCTGCAGCGAGCATGCGTGCAGGCCGGAGATCTCCGTCAGGATCTCCTGCAGTCGCCACATCACCTCGAGCGCGCCCTGCGCCGACTCCGGGTCCTGCAGCGGGTGCAGGTCGCGAAAGCCCGGGTGCGCGACGACCCGCTCGTTGACCCGCGGGTTGTACTTCATCGTGCAGGAGCCGAGCGGATAGAAGCCGGTGTCGATGCCGAACGTGCGCGCGGCGAGCTCGGAGAAGTGGCGCACGAGCTCGGGCTCGGCGACCTCGGGCAGGCGCGGAGGATCGTCGCGGCGGAGCTCCTCCGGGATCTCGGCCCGCGGGAGGTCCTGGTACCGCGGCAGCGACGCCGCGCGGCGGCCGGGCTGCGACTTCTCGTAGACGAGCTTCATCGTGTGACCTCCGCGAGCACGTCCGCAAGGCGGTCGATCTCCTCAGGCGTCCGCTTCTCGGTCACGCACACGAGGAGCGCGTCCTCCATCCCCGGGTAGTCGCGGCGAAGCGCGTAGCCCGGGTTGACGCCGCGCTCTCGCGCCGCCGCGACGACCTCGTCGGCCGGCCGTCCGACGCGTACGGCAAACTCCTTGAATGTTGTCTTGTCGGGAAACAGCAGCGGAAGCCCGAGCCGGTCCTTCGCGTGTCCGGCCAGGCTCGTGCAGAGCTCCCCCAGCTCGCGTAGCCCCTGTGGGCCGAGCCACGTCAGGTAGACGAGGCCGCCGATCGCAAGCAGCGTCTGATTCGTGGTGATGTTCGACGTCGCCTTCTCCCGGCGGATGTGCTGCTCGCGGGTCTGGAGGGTGAGGACGTACGCGCGTTCGCCCTCCGTGTCGGTCGTCTCGCCGATGATCCGCCCCGGCATGCGGCGGATGTAATCCTGGCGGGCTGCCAAAAATCCATAGTGCGGACCGCCGAACGCCTGGTGGTTGCCCGCGCCCTGGCCCTCGCCGATCGCGAGAGCGCAGCCGTACTTCCCCGGCGCCTCGAGCACCCCGAGCGAGATCGGGTCGACGTGGGCGACGGGGAGCGCCTCCGCCTCGTTCGCCGCCGCCGCGAGGTCGGGAGCCGGCTCGAGGCAGCCGAAGAAGTTCGGCTGCTGGAAGATCACGCACGCCGCGTCGCGGGCAGCCTCGGCGACCTCCTCCGGGTCGGTCGTGCCGTCTCGGTGGGGCACTTCGACGACCTCGAGGCCGAAGCCGGGCGCATACGTCTTGACGACCTGGCGTACCTGCGGATTGAGCGTCTCGCAAAGGACGACCTTCGAGCGACCCGTCGCGTGCTTCGCGACGTAGCAGGCGTCCGCCGCGACCGTCGTCCCGTCGTAGCCCGACGCGTTCGAGACGTCCAT
>DATFQE010000295.1:0-7607 GCA_035264445.1 Gaiellaceae bacterium
TGCCGCCGGTCGGCCAGCTCGGGCCGTTCATCGCGCTCGCGATCGCGTGCTCCTTCTTCGCCGTCACGACCGACCGCTTCTTCAGCGCCGACAACCTCTCGCTGATCCTGCAGCAGGTGATGGTCGTCGGCGTCCTGGCGATCGGCCAGACGCTCGTCATCCTCACCGCGGGCATCGACCTCTCCTGCGGCACGGTCATGGCCTTCGGGCAGGTGATCATGACCAAGCTCGCGATCGAGAACGGCCTGGACCCGCTGCTCGCGATCGCGCTCGGGATCCTCACTTGCGTGGGGTTCGGCCTGCTGAACGGCGGGCTCGTGACGGGGATCCGGCTGCCTGCGTTCATCGTCACGCTCGGCACGCTCAACATCGCGTTCGCGCTGACGCACATCGTCTCGAACGACCTCACGTTCTCGGGGTTACCGAGCGAGATGCTGTTCTTCGGCCGAACGTTCTCGGTTGCCGGCGGCGACTTCACCTACGGCGTCGTCCTGATGCTCGTCCTCTACGGGATCGCCTGGTACGCGCTGACGCAGACCGCGTGGGGACGACATGTCTACGCGGTCGGCGACAACGCGGAGGCGGCGCGGCTGACCGGGATCAAGGTCAATCGCGTGCTCCTGAGCGTGTACGTCCTCGCCGGCCTGACGTATGGAATCGCCGCGATGCTGCTCGTGTCGCGGACCGAGCTCGGCGACCCGAACGCGGGCCAGACCACCGAGAACCTCGACGCGATCACGGCCGTCGTCCTCGGCGGCACCAGCCTGTTCGGCGGCCGCGGCACCGTGATCGGAACGCTGATCGGCGCCACGATCGTCGGCGTCTTCCGCAACGGCCTGACGCTGATCGGCGTCGAGGTGATCTACCAGTACCTCGTCACGGGGATCCTGGTCATCCTGGCCGTCTCCGTCGACCAGCTGACGCACCGGAGGACTCTGTGAACGAGGCCGCTCCCATCCTCGAGGCCCGTGGGCTCGTCAAGCGGTACGGCCAGGTCGTCGCGCTGAACGGCGCGGACTTCGAGCTCTTCCCCAATGAGATCCTGGCGATCATCGGCGACAACGGCGCCGGGAAGTCCACGCTGATCAAGGCACTCTCCGGCGCGCTCCAGCCGGACGAGGGCGAGATCCGCCTGGACGGCGGGCCGGTCCACTTCCGCTCGCCCGGCGACGCGCGCCGGGCCGGGATCGAGACGGTCTACCAGGACCTCGCCGTCGCGCCCTCGCTGGACATCGCCTCGAACATCTTCCTCGGCCGCGAGCGGCGCCGGCGCGACCCGCTCGGCCTGCTCCTGCGCCTGCTCGACAAGCGCGCGATGCGCCGCGAGGCCACGCGGCACTTCGCAGAGCTCCAGATCGGCGTCCAGTCGATGACGCAGCCGGTCGAGAACCTGTCGGGTGGACAGCGGCAGGGCGTCGCGGTCGCCCGCGCCGCGACCTGGGCGCGCCGGCTCGTGATCATGGACGAGCCGACCGCCGCCCTCGGCGTCAAGGAGACCCGTCAGGTGCTCGATCTGATCGGCCGGGTGCGCGAGCGCGGGCTGCCCGTGATCCTGATCAGCCACGACATGCCGCACGTCTTCGAGCTCGCCGACCGCATCCACATCATGCGCCTCGGCCGACGCATCGCCGTCGTGACGCCGAAGACGCACACGATGCCGGAGGCGGTCGCGCTGATGACCGGCGCCACGCGCGGGGAGCTCGAGCAGGCGCTGACGAAGGAGGAGCCGGCGCGCTGAGCCGGGGCTAGCGCTCTTCACGCACGTAGGGGACGCCCAGCGCCGCGGGAGCGCCCAGCCGGCGCCTCGCGGCGCCCGACGAGACCGCGACGAGCACCAGGACGGTCATGACGTACGGGAGGGACGAGAACACCTCGGACGGAATGCTCGTGAGCCAGCCTCGTGCCTGGAGCGTCGACGGCAGGGCGGAGAACGCCCCGAAGAGGTAGGCGCCGACGAGACACAGGTCCGGCCGCCAGAAAGCGAAGATCACGAGCGCGACCGCGATCCAGCCCGCGCCGCCCGTGAGCCCGCCGACCCATTGCGGCGTGATCTGCAGGCTGAAGCACGCGCCGCCGATCCCCGCGAGCGCGCCGCCCAGGAGCGTATGCGTGTAGCGATACGCGGTGACGTCGATGCCCATCGCGTCCGCGGACGCCGGAGACTCGCCGACCGCGCGCAGGTTCAGGCCCGGCCGCGTCCGCGCGAGGTACACGCCGATCGCGAGCACCAGCAGCCACGACAGATAGACGAGCGCCGACTGGTCGAACAGGATCGGTCCCAGCACCGGCAGGTCGCCGAGGCCCGCGATGTCGAGGCCGGAGAACGCGTGCTCGGCGGGCGACCCGCTGAGATTCAGGTCGTTCCCGAGGTAGGACGAGAGTCCGGCGGCCCCCGCGAAGATCGTCAGCGCGAGGCCCGAGACGATCTGGTTCGCCCGCAACGTAATCACCAGGAACGCATGGATCAGCGCCATCCCGGCGCCCGCGACGGCCGCGACGGCGAGCGCGCCCGCCAGCGAGACCCCCTCCGCGGCGTCGAACCGCTGGACCGCCCAGAAGCCCATGACCGCGCCGACGAGCATCATCCCTTCGACTCCGAGGTTGAGGACGCCGGAGCGCTCGGCGAGCAGCTCTCCCAGCGCGGCGAACAGGAGCGGCGTGCCGTAGAGCACCGCTGCGGCGACGATCACCACCGCGAAGGTGTCGTTGACGCTCGCAAGGACCATCAGGTTGCAGCCTCTGCCTGCGGGTCCACGGCTCGCGGCGCCGTCCGGCCGATCCGCAGCCGGTAGCGGAGCAGCACCTCCCCGGCGAGCGCACAGAACAGGATCAGCCCCTGCATGACCCCGACGAGGCCGGAGGGGAAGTCGGCGCCCTGGAGCGTGAAGCCGGCGTTCACGAGTCCGCCGAGCAGGAAGCCGACCGGCACTACCGCGAGCGGGTTGTAGCGGGCGAGCGCGGCGACGACGATCCCCATGTAGCCGTAGAACGACGTCTGCAGGCCCGTCGGGTCGAGCTGGTAGGCGAAGTCGGACTCGAAGCTGGCGCCGCCGAGGCCGGCGACGGCGCCCGAGAGGCACATCACGGCGACGATCTTGCGCCGGAGCCGCATGCCGGCGAACCTGGCGCTCCGCGGCGAGTCCCCGATCACCTGCACCTCGAAGCCGAACCGAGTGCGCGCGTAGACGACCCACAACACGACCGCGACGGCCACGCCGATTCCGAACCCCAGCGGGAGCACAATCCCGCCGAAGGCGTCGAGCGAGGCGCTGGGCCACTTCGCCTCCTCGGGGATGGCCTTGCCGAGCGGGAACGTCTGGCCCTCGAACGACTCGACGTCGCGCCAGTACGAGTGACTGTCGATGATCAGGTACGTGAGGACGAGCCCCGCGACGTAGTTGAGCATCAGCGAGGTGATGATCTCGTTGGTGTGGGCGAACGCCCGCAGCAGCGCGGGAATGGCGGCCCAGGCCGCGCCCGCCGCGGCGCCGGCGACCGCGGTGGCCGCGATGTAGGCGGGCGTCGAGTCGACGCCGCGGTCGCCGAGGTAGAGCGCGATCCCGACGCCGGCGACGGCGCCCCAGTAGAACTGACCCTCGCCGCCGATGTTGTAGAGGCGCATCCGAAAGGCTGCCGCGGCGGCCAGCCCGGTGAAGACGAGCGGCGTGCAGGACACGAGGGTGGCCGAGAGCGCGCCCTTGCCGAAGAACGCGGAATCGAAGAGCCTGCGGTACGTCGGGCCGGGCGCGTGCCCGGTGATGAGCAGGACCACTGCCATCAGCGCGAAGCCGACCGCGATCGACCCGATGGGCACGGCGAACGCCAGCCAGCGGGGTTGATCCAGCCGCCGTTCGAATCTCATCGGGCGCGCCCTCCCGCCATCAGCAGGCCGATGTCCTCGACCGACGACGAGGCCGGGTCGAGCTCGCCCACGAGGGCGCCCTCGTACATGACGACGATGCGGTCTGCGAGCGCGCGAACCTCGTCGAGGTCCTCGCTGAACAGGAGCACGGCGACACCCGCGGCGGCCGCCTCCCGCAGGTACGCGTGGACGGTCTCGATCGCGCCGACGTCCAGCCCGCGTGTCGGCTGCCCGGCGACGAGCACGCGCGGCTCGCCGTCGAACTCGCGCCCGAGGACGAGCTTCTGGAGGTTGCCGCCGGAGAGATTGCGGACGGGGACGTCCGGCCCGGGCGCCTTCACGTCGTAGCGGCGGATGAGCTCCAGCGCGCGCTCGCGCATCCGCCGGAGGAGCAGGAGCGGCCCGCGCGAGATCGGCGGGGAGCGGTACGTCTTGAGCGAGACGTTCGAGGCGATGCTGAGGCTCGGAGCGAGCCCCGTGCCGAGCCGGTCCTCCGGTACGTGCGCGACGCCTGCCGCGATCGCCGAGCGCGGGTCGCCCGGCCGCAGCGCCTTGCCGCGAACGCGGACGCTTCCCGCCTCGGCCCGGCGGATGCCGTAGACCGTCTCGGCCAGCTCGCGCTGGCCGTTCCCGGCCACTCCGGCGACGCCGAGAATCTCGCCCGCCCGGATCCCGAGCGACACGTCGTCGACCGCGAGCCCGCCGCGATCACCCGTGGTGGTCAGGCCGTCGACCTCGAGCACGAGCTCGCCCGGAGAATGCTGCGGCTCGACGCGCCGGGCCTCGGCGATCTCGCGGCCGACCATGAGGCTTGCCAGCGAGCGCGCCGTCACCTCGGACGCCGGCACCGTCGCGACTGACCGGCCTCCGCGGAGCACGGTGATCCGGTCGGCGACCGCCATCACCTCGTGGAGCTTGTGCGTGATCACGATCACCGCGTGCCCCTCGCGCGCCATCAGGCGCAGCGTCGCAAAGAGCTGCTCGACCTCCTGCGGCGTGAGAACGGCCGTGGGCTCGTCGAGGATGAGGACGCGCGAGCCGCGGAACACCGCCTTGACGATCTCGACCCGCTGCTGCTCGCCGACCGAGAGCTGCCACACGCGCGCGTCGGGGTCGACCGGCATCCTCAGCGATCCGGAGACGTCGCGGACCTGGCGCCGGCCGGCTCTGGCGCCGAGCCAGAAGCGCGGCGTGTGCCAGCCGAGGGTCATGTTCTCCGCGACGGTGAGCGTCTCGACGAGCCGGAAGTGCTGGTGGACCATCCCGATCCCCGCGTCGAGCGCGTCGCGCGGCGACTGGAAGTCGACCCGCTCGCCGTGGATCTCGATCTCGCCCTCGTCCGGTCGGTAGAGGCCGGTGAGCACGTTCATCAACGTGGTCTTCCCGGCGCCGTTCTCGCCGAGCAGCGCATGCACCTCTCCCGCGGCGGCCTCGAAGTCGACGCGGTCGTTCGCGAGCACGCCGGGAAAGCGCTTGCTGATGCCCCGCATCGCGACCGCGGGCACGGGCGAGGCGCCGGTCGTGCCGGCGCCTCCCACCCGGTCTTCGCTCGAGAGCGGCGAGCTCGCCTTGCTAGCCCTTCGCGCTGCCGATCGTGCCCTTGACGAGCCAGTTGATCGCGTACAGCTCCTTGACCGACAGCCGCTTGCCCTTCTTGACCCGCAGCTTTCCGGACTGGTCGTAGAGCGGGCCCGCGAACTCGTAGAACGTGCCCTTGATGAGCGCCTGCTTCTTCTTGGCGATCGCCGCCTTGGTCTTCGCCGTGACCTTCGCCCCGTAAGGAGCGAGGCCCACGAATTTGTCCTTCAGGCCGCCGTAGTAGAAGCCCGTCTTCCAGGTTCCGTTCATCGCGGCCTTAACGCGGGGGACGTAGTAGACGCCCCAGTCGTAGGTCGCCGCTGTCAGCCAGGACGTCGGCGCGAACTTCTTCGCGTTCGAGTTGTAGCCCACCCAGGGGATGCCTTTCGACTGGGCGTACTGACCCGCCGAGGGGCTGTCCACGTTCTGGCCGATCACGTCGGCTCCGGCCGAAACGAGGCTCTCTGCGGCCTGCCGCTCTTTCTTCGGATCGAACCACGAGTGCGTCCAGACGAGGCGCACCTTGGTTTTGGGCCGCATCGCCTGGGCACCGAGCACGAACGCGTTCGCGTGCCGGATCACCTCGGGGATCGGGAACGGGGCGATGAAGCCGATCGTGCCCTTCTTCGTCGCCGCCCCTGCCGCCATTCCGGACAGGTAGATCGCGTCCTCGCTGGCGCCGAAGTACTCCGCCATGTTCTTCGACTGCGCGGTCCCGGTCGCCATCTCGAAGTAGACGTCGGGATGCTTCTTCGCCGCGGCGACCATCGCGGTCTGGAACCCGAACGACGTGGCGAAGATCATCTTGTTCCCGTCGCGGATCAGGCTCTCGATCACCTGTGCGACCTGCGGGCCCTCCGGAACGTTCTCCTTGTAGGTCGTCTGGACCTTCGAGCCCAGCGCCTTCTGCACCTTCAGCCGGCCTGCGTCGTGGGCCTGCGACCAACCGCCGTCGGTATGCGGTCCCACGTAGATCCAGGCCGCCTTGAACGTGTCCTGCTCGGGCTTCGCCGAGCCCGCGGCTACGAGGACGAGCCCGCTCGCCGCAAGTGCCAGGACCAGCGCACCCAACGCGCTCTTCCTTCTCATTCTGCTTCTCCTGTCCCCGGTTTGAACGACCCGACGACGATATGACAGCGCGCGGCGCGCCCGCAAGTCCAGCGATTGGTTACGGCTTCAGCACGACCTTCACGCAGTCGTCCTGCTTGTGCTTGAACGTCTCGTAGCCCTGCGGCGCGTCGTCGAGCGAGAGGCGATGCGTGACCACGAAGCTCGGATCGATCTCGCCCTTCTCGACGCGCTCCAGCAGCGGCCGCATGTACCGGTGGACGTGGCATTGACCAGTTCTGATCGTGAGCCCGCGCTGCATGAGCGCACCGATCGGGAACTTGTCGACGAAGCCACCGTAGGCGCCCATGATCGAGACGCCGCCGCCGTTCCGGCAGCTCAGGATCGCCTGGCGCAGGACGTGGCCGCGATCCGTCTCGAGCCGCGTCGCCTGCTTGATCCGGTCGTACGCGTGGAGCGCGCGATTGGGATGGTGGGCCTCCATGCCGACGGCGTCGATGCAAGCGTCGGGGCCGCGACCGCCGGTCAGCTCCTTGAGCGCGTCCGGGACGTTGTCGACGTCCTCGTAGTTCAGCGTCTCGGCGCCCGACTTCTCGCGGGCCATCCGCAGTCTGTACTCGAAGCGGTCGATTCCGATCACACGCTCCGCGCCGAGCAGGAAGGCGCTCGCGATCGCGAACTGGCCGACGGGACCGCAGCCCCAGACGGCGATCACGTCGCCGGGCTTGATGTCGCACAACTCGGCGCCCATGTAGCCGGTCGGAAAGATGTCCGAGAGGAAGAGCACCTGCTCGTCCGTGAAGCCGTTCTCGATCTTGATCGGCCCGACGTCGGCGAACGGCACCCGCGCGTACTCGGCCTGCCCGCCGGCGAAGCCGCCGGTCAGGTGCGAGTAGCCGAAGATGCCCGCGGTCGGGAAGCCGAACATCTTCTCGGCGAGCCGCGCGTTGGGATTGGAGTTCTCGCACAGCGACCACAGGTCGTTCGCGCACGCGTTGCACTCGCCGCACGCGATCGGGAACGGCACGACCACCCGGTCGCCGATCTTCAGACGCTCGACGTCTGGGCCGACCTCGACCACCTCGCCCATGAACTCGTG
>DATFQE010000296.1:0-6835 GCA_035264445.1 Gaiellaceae bacterium
TAGAAGGCACCGAACACGCCCCAGACCACCTCCGGTGGAGCGAGCGACGTCAGGATCTCGTAGTAGCGCGTGCTCATCACTATCACGAATGCCACAGCTGCCATGGTCCACGCAAGCCCCGCAAGGGCATAAACGAGCAGCGCGCGCGGCTCGTCCGAGGCCCGGCCTCGTCCCGAGAGAACCGCCGCGAGGTGGGCGCGCGCGCGACGGCGCAGTCCGGGCTCGCCCAGCAAGTCGACGAGCATGTGGTAGCCGTCCCGGTCGAGCAGCGGGTTGAGATTGGAAAAGGCGCCGACGTAGGCGGCGAAGGAGAGCTGGAAGAGGACGTCGCGGACGGTCCCGTGGACGAAGGCCGCGCCGAGCGCGAACACGGCCCCGACGAGCAGGTCGCTCGCCGGCCCGGCCGCGCTGATCGCCAGCCGTCGCCGACGCGGCTCGAACCAGCCGTCGGAGGTATCGACGAACGCGTACGGGAAGACGAGCATCAGCTTGACGCCCGCGCGCGTGACCCTGCGGCCGAACGAGCTGACCACGAGGCCGTGCGCGAGCTCGTGCAGCGCGACGACGAGGAAGCGGCCGAACAGGAAGACCGCCGCCCCGATCCCGATCCGCTGGGCGACGACGAACGGCGTGCCGTAGCGGCGGGCGATCAGGTACGCAAAGGTCACGAGCCCGGTGATCCCGATCGCGGCCATGACGACGAGCGCCGCGCGCGTGAACAGGATCCAGCCGCCCGCGAGGTAGATCCGCTCGAACAGGCGCCCCAGGCCCTTGATCTCGTACTCGCGCGGCTTCAGCGCCTTCGCGAGGCCGCCGGCGCCGTCCGTGGTCGCGCCTCCCTCCACGCCCTCCAGTAGCCCGCGCTCGCCGAGGTCGGCGAGCAGCCGCGCGAGCCTCGTGGCGCCGCCCGGCCCGAAACGCTCCTCGGCGTCCGTGATCAGCTCCGGGAGCGCGTGCTGCCCGTCGAGCTGCCGAAAGACGGCCGCCTCCTCGTCGCCCATGCGGACGAACGCGCCGTTGCCGCGCAGGTCCTTCAGCACCCATCTGCGCGTGCCCTCGCCCTCCTCCAGGCGCTTCAGCGCCCAGCCCGAGCGGACCTTCGGCCTGAAGCCGAACGTGGTTGCAGTCTTGTCGACCTCGCTCGCCCCGACCGCGGAGACGAGCAGAGTGGCGCCGGGCCGCACGACGATCGTCCGGCCGGCCTCGCTCTCGTCGCGCCGCCGCTCGACGCGGAACTCGACGTTGCCGACGTGCACGTGCGCGCCGTCGCGCAGGCGGGTGCGGCCGCCGACCGGGCGGCCGTCGAGGAAGGTGCCGTGCGTCGAGCCCGCGTCCTCGACGAACGCGCCGCCCTTGGCGGCCGCGACACGCGCGTGATGGCGCGACACGGAGCGGTCGTCCAGCTGGATTGCGTTGTCCGCGGACCGCCCGATCGAGATCGTCCCGGTCAGAGGAACCCGCACGCCGTCGGGCAGGACGACGTCGAGCGCCACCTCGCCGCCGGCTACCGGGGAGCCGCAGCTCGGACAGAACGGCGCGCCTCTGGACACCTGGCGGCGGCACGTTCCGCAGAGCATGGCGGCCTACTGCTTTCCGACGTTGCCGGGCGCCCAGGCCGGGCTCCCGCCCGGGCGGAGGATCTCCAGCTCGGCCGGCTTCTTCGGGTCGATCAGCGCGAGCTGGCCCTCGTCGGAGCCGCAGTCGTCGCCGCGTTGCACGATCGCCAGCCGCAAGCCGTCCGGCCGCCAGGCGAGGTCGCAGCCGCGCACGCCGACGTACGACTTCAGCTTGCCGAGCACCCCGTCCTTGACCGGCGCGACGAAGAGGTGTGCGAAGGGCTTGCCCCAGTTCGCCGTGAACGCCAGCTCCTTGCCGTCCGGCGAGTAGGCCGCGTAGTAGACGTAGTCGTTGGCGCGTTGGCCGTGGAGCGAGTCGGTCACGTAACCCTGGTCGGTCCAGTCGCCGGCTGTCGCCGAGCTCGGCTTCGCGCTCGCGTACCGCAGCAGCTCTCCCTGGTTCTCGTTCGTGGCCTGACCGATCACGAAGACCACGCGGCCGTCGTTCGACCACGCAGGTCGTGTCACGGAGCGGTTCGCGTCGGCGACGCACGAGACGGTCCCGCCGCCCGCCGGGACGAAGCAGAGGTCGCGGTCCGTGGCTCCGGGCTTCGCCCGGACGAACGCGATCGTCTTCCCGTCGGGGGAGATCGCCGGGCGGTTGTCGTCGAAGCCCTCGGGTGTGACGGCCTTCGCCGTCAGCGGCTTGGCCGGATTCACCGTCCAGATCTGAGCAGCCGTGTCGGTTCCCTTCCGATAGGCGACGAGCGTGCCCTCCTTGTTGATCGACGGCTCCTCCTCGATCGCCTCCGTGTTCGCAAGCGGCCGCGGCTTTGCGCCGTCGGCAACGGCGACGACGAAGACGTTGCCCTTCTGCTCGTACACGAGGTCGGGAGCGCCCGTCGAGTAGACCAGCTCGACCTCTGCGCCCTTCTTGACCTTCGTGCCGTGTTCGGGATCCTGGTGGATCAGCTCGCCGGCCGGCGTGTCCGCGCTCGCCTGCGGGATCACCTTCGGCACGAGCCCAAGCTTCGAGATCGCGGCGAAGGCGTCCTTCTGGGTCGCGTCGCCGACGTCCGGCACGACGATGTTCGCCTCGCCGCCGCCGCCGCCGCCGCCGCCGTCGCCGTCGTCCCCGTCGCCCGGGACGGGAACCGGGACGGTGCCCCCGCCGCCCGTGCTGGTTCCGTTGCCGCCCTGCTTGGGCGCCGGCTTGAAGGCGAGCGTGATCGGGGTCGTCTGCGGCTCGACGTTGCCCGCCAGCGGGATCTGGCTCGCGACGAGGTCCGTCTTTCCCGGCGCCGGGCTGGGCGGGGCGAGCGAGAACCCGGCCTTCGAGATCAGCGTGTTCGCCTCCTCGAGCGTCTTCCCGAGCACGTCCGGCACCTCGGCCCTGCCGCTCGAGGTGGCGATCACCACGGCGACGGCCGAGCCGTCGTCGGCCTTCTCGCCCGGCCGCGGGCTCTGGGCCAGGATCGTGTTGGCCTTGGCCTTGTCGTTCGCCTTCTGCGTCTGGTTGCCGAGCGTCAGGCCCGCATCCGAGAGCGCCTGCTCGGCGGCGATCACCTCGAGCCCGGCGAGGTCGGGCACGGTCGACGTCCGCGGCCACAGCAGGTAGGCCGCGATCGCGGCGATGAGGAGCAGCGGCACGAGCAGCAGCGCCCAGGTGGGGATCCACGCCTTCTGGGTCAGGAATGCGGCCTTGGGGAGCGCGCCGGTCTCCGAGCCGATCACCGTCGAGGTGATCTCGAAGCGGCGTTGCACCGGTCGGCCGACCAGTGCCGGCTTCGGCGGGATCACCATGATGGCGGAGCCGTTCCGTCGACCCGGCGCGACCGAGAAGCGCGGCTTCTGGAACGAGAACTTCATCGCGTTGTCGGGGTCGATTCCCGCGAGCTGGACGTCGACCGGCGCGTTCGCCCGGTTCCGGACCGCGATCGCGAACTGCGCGCGCCGCCTCCCGCTCGTCCGCTCGGGGCGCATCTCCGCCTCGAGCTCGTGGTAGGGCGTGATGTCGAGGCCGGCGGTCGCGGAGCCGGCCGGGGCCGCGTTCGCCTTCGAGACGGCCACGATCCGGATCGGCCAGGTGCGCGCCTCCGCCTCCGCAGCGCGCGGCGGGTGAAGCGTGATCGTGACCTCCTGCTCGTACTCGCCGCCGGCCGCCCCGTAGGGGACGAGGTAGACCGTCGCCGGCGAGATCGTCCACCAGCCCTCCGGAAGCCCCTCGACGTGGAGGTCGTAGTTGTCGACGATGCCGCTCTGGTTGCGGACGAGCGCGATCAGCGCCGTCGTGGAGCCCGCCTCGACGGTCGCGCCGACGTCGCCGCCGGTTGCGCTGTCGTCCTCGGGCCGGCGCAGGGTGACCATGACCGAGTCCGGCTCGGGCGGCGTCGCCGGCGGCGCGTGCTCGCTGGTCGGGGGCGGAGCGGGCTGATATGCCCCTCCGTCCGCCGCGGGCGGCGGGGCGACCTCGGCGGGAGCGGCTGCCGCGGGCTCCACCGGCGGCGGCTGCGCGGGAACCGGAGGTGGTGCGGTCTGAGGAGGCGGCGGCGCGGCGACCGGTGCGGGCTCAGCCGGAGCCTGCGCGGGCGGCGCGGCGGGCACCGCCTGGCGGACCCCCGAGAGCTCCCAACGGACGTACTCGCCGCACTGCTCGCAGAAGTCGACGTCGTCGGGATTCTCGTGGCCGCATTTCAGGCAGGCGCGCGGCACCTATGAACCCCCACCACTGCTCCTTGCGGCCTTCACTCGCAACTTGTACGTCACGTTGACGGGTTTGACCTGCTCGATCAAGCGCGATACCGCGCCGAGCTCGTGTTCGTCGAGCGGCGCGTCGCAGTAGACGACGAAGCCGGCGCCGCTCGAGTCGCCTTTCTTCGCCGCCTGTCCGGCCCAGGTGACCCCGCCGCTGTCTTCGACGCGGAGCGGATGCTCGGGGAACGCGATCTTCAGCGTGAGCTCGAGCCCCGCCTGGGTTCCGTGCCGGCGGGCGAGCTCGTCCCCGCGACGCACGAGCTCGCGCTTGCTCGCGATCGGCCACGCCTCGTCGACCTCGAGCCCGAGCCAGTTGGCGAGCAGCGCGAGCATGTCCTCCGGCGCGAGCGAGGGGTCGATGTGGGCGGGGAGCGAGTCGAGCAGCGCGACGATCGGGTCGAGCAGCGGCTCGAGCGCGCTGACGAAGCGCACCCCGAAATCGTTCTCCTGGTAAACGGCAGGCAGCGAGCGGCTGAGGTAGCGGCGCTCGGACGCGACGGCGGGCGAGTTTCCGTTGACCTCGCGCTCGTAGCGCCGCAGCGAGATCGTCCCGAGCTTGCGGGCGCCGCCGGCGTACGTGCTGTAGCGGCCGTTGCCTGCCATCAGTACGCGCGGTGCTCTGCCTTGACGATGTGCGTCCCGGAGGCGAGCGTCTCGTCGGGCTCCAGCTGAACGTGGGTGCCGGCCGGCTTCGCCTCCTGCTTGGCCGTCTGCATGTCGGTCTCGTAGACGCGCAGGATCTTCACGTAGTCGACGCCGGGGACGGCGTGGACGATCCCGTAGAGCTCCCCCTGGTTCAGCGCGCGGCCGAGCTCCCACCCCGCGCCGATGCCGTCGAGCCGGCCGCCGACGAGCGGGTTCAGGTACGTGTAGAGGGCGTACGACACCTCCTCCTCGATCCTGGCGAGGTCGGTGCGCGGCTCCGCCTGAAGGTTGACGACGACGCTCATGCCGCGGAGCTTCATCGGCTCGAGTTCCACGGTCGTCCCGATCAGGCGGCGCTCGTCGATGTATTCCGCCACCTCGCCGAATAGCTCGTCCGTGGGCGTGAGCTCTTCGATCGCGAGCTTGCGGTCCGCCGCGTCGATCTGCGGGAGCAGGTGGACGCGCACCGGCCCGCCGTTCTGCGGCGGCACGCAGGCGGCCCGCGCGACGCGCGGCGAGGCCTCCCGCGCGAGGACCTCGAAGTCGGACGCGGTGACCGCACGGTGCCGCGTGCGGAACTCGAGCGCCGCGCGCTCGCGCGCGGAGTCGAGCGTCTCGCCGTCGACGCCCCCGAGCGCGGGCTTCGGGTTCTCCACCGACGCAACGCCCGGGATCGCGCTGCGCAGGATCGTCAGCGTCCCCGGGACCACGTTGCCGCGCCGGCCGCCGCCGTGGCGGTAGCGCGAGAAGCGCAGCGGCGTGCCCTTCGGCGGCACGGCGCCGAACTGAACCCACGAGCCGTCGGCTGCCCGGATCGCCGGGCCGAACTCGATCGTGCCGTTGGCCAGGTCGACCGTGTAGTGGCGGTCCTCGGGGCCGCTCTCGGCGAACGAGTCGACCCGGTCCCACACTTCCCAGTCGCCCGACTCGGGGTTCCGCAGCTCGAGGTCCTCGCCCTGGATCGGCTCGAGCACCGGCGCATTGCGAAGCGGGAACGCCTGGCCCGGCGTACCGTCGCTCTCGCCGAGCGACTCACCGGTCTCGCGGGCCGCCGCCGAGGCGGCAATGAGTGCGCCGATCGGCGCGGCGGTGATCGAGTAGATCTCGGGCGGATGCGTGAACTGGCTGCCCTTGATCGCCTCCGCCCCGGACCGTGGGCCCGAATCGAGCCGGCAGCGCAGCCAGTGGGCGCGCGTGCCCGCGAACGAGACCGGTGCGCTGCGATCGGGAAGCTGCAGCTCCACGACGCCGCTGCCGTAGTTGAAGCCGCCCGTGCGGTCGACGAGGACGTCGGCCTCAGCCCACTCGCCGTCGCCGACGGAGACCTCCCACCGCAGCGGCGGGTCCTCCGGGTCGACTCCCGCGCCCTTGGCCTGCGAGCAGTCGACGTCGACCTGAACGACGAGCCGACCGAGCGGCTTGTCGAAACCGAGGTAGAGCGCGTCCCCGACCTTCGGCGGCGAGGCGAACGGCAGCTGATCGGGCCCCTTGGGGCTGGCCACGCCACGGGCGACGCCGACGTCCTTCGCCTTGCCGTCGCGCTCGACGGCGTAGGCGGTCGGCCGTGCGACCGGGATCGTGAAGTCCTGCTCGGTCTGGAACACGACCGGCTGCTCCGGGCCCAGCCGCTGCGTCGCGACCTCCGTCTCGCCACCCGCGATCACCACGTCCTCGTCCTCGGGCGGCGCCGCGAGCCGGAAGCGGATGTCGGTCGTCGCCGCGGTCGGCGGCCGCAGGCGCATCCCCAGCAGCTCGAGCAGCGCGACGTGGAGCTTGGCCGGGATCCGGTTGACGCGGTAGACGAGCGTCTCCGTCAGCCACGCGAACAGCTCGATCAGGGTGATCCCCGGATCCGAGACGTTGTGGTCGGTCCACTCCGG
>DATFQE010000297.1:0-16537 GCA_035264445.1 Gaiellaceae bacterium
GTCCGAGCACGTTGCCATGGCCCGAGTAGCCGAGCGCGGCCCAGACGCCGTCGTGACCGGGCACGCTGCCAACCAGCGGGAGGGCGTCCCGTGTCGTGCCCCAGATGCCGGCCCACCGGTGCGTGACTCGAACCGGCTCGCCGGCGAGGTCGGCCGCGAATGCCTCCAGCTCGCGCTGGATCACGTCCGTGGTCGCCTCCTCGGCGGTCGTTTCGAGCTCGAGTGCCGCATCGCGGCGTCCGCCGACGACCAGGCGCCGGTCGGGCGTCTGGTGCCAGTAGTCGAATCCGTGGCGGGCGTAGTGGGGGCGGTCGTAGAGCAGCCGCTGGAGCGGCTCGGTGACGACCACCTGGCCGCGCGTCGGCGTCACGGCAGCGTCGAGCGCGGGCAGGAGACCCTGTCCGTAGCCGTCGGTGGCGACCACGACCACATCGGCGTCGAGCTCGTCGAGCGAGCCGACGCGCGTCCGCTCGCGCACGTCGGCACCCGCCTCGGCGGCGAGCCGGCCGAGGCGCCGCACCCAGCGCGCAGGGTGGAGCGCCCCGTCGGGCGGGTGCGCGAGGGCGCCGTGGTACTGCTCGGCGAGCCGCCCGCCGAGCGAGCCGTGCCACTCCGCAGCGAAGCCGTCCCCGCGGAGCGCGTCGTACTCCGCGCGCAGCGACTCTCGCTCCGCCTCGTCGGCCGCCAGGCGGAGGCTGCCGACCCGGCGGAACGCATCGCCGGCGAGCGATCCGAGCCGCTCGAGATAGCTCTCTGTGAGCCGCCAGAGGCCGGCAGCAGCGTCGGCGCCGAAGCGGGCGCGGGCGACGTCGTACGGCATCGCGCCTCCGCGCAGGGCGAATCCGCCGTTTCGCCCACTCGCGCCCGAGGCCACCTCGCGGGCCTCGTGGACCCGGACGCGAACGCCCTTCCCGGCGAGGGCGAGCGCACAGGCGCAGCCGGTGACACCGCCGCCTATGACGATGACGTCCGCACGACCCTGCCAGGCGGGCCGCGGCAACGGCTCGATGGGATCTTCGAGCCAGTACGAATCCGCCACGTCGCGATGCTAGCCGGATGCACGGAACACGCCTCCCTCCTGAACCGCCGCACCGACGAGCTCGAGCTCGGTCAGCGCAGCGGCGAGCGCGCCGGCGTCGAGACCGGTCGAGCGCTGGAGCTCGTCCGCGCCTGCGGCGAACTCGCGGAGGCGGTCGAGCACGAGTGCGGCTTCGGCCCCGAGCTCGATCGCCGGCACCGACGGAGCGTCGACGCCGAGCGCTTCGAGCACGTCGTGCGAGGACGTATACGGGCAGGCGCCGAGCGCGAGGAGCGCATTCGCGCCTGCAGACAGCGCGGAGGTGATCTCTCCCGGGACGGCAAACACCTCCCTTCCCTGCTCGAGCGCGAAGTCGGCCGTGATCAGCGCGCCGCTCCGTTCTCGGGCCTCCACGACGACGGTCGCCCGCGCGAGCCCGGCGACGATTCGGTTCCGAGCCGGGAAGCGCCACGGCGCGGGCTCGACGCCGGGGGCGTATTCGGAGACGATCAGGCCACGCTCGCTGATCCGCCCGGCGAGCTCGCGGTGCGAAGCGGGATAGTCGCGATCGATGCCACAGCCCAGCACCGCGATCGTCAGCCCGCCTGCTTCGAGGGCGCCGCGATGTGCCTCGCCGTCGATTCCGCGCGCCAGTCCGCTCACGACGACGAGTCCCGCCGCCGCGAGCTCCCTCGCGCCCGCGCGCGCCACCTGGGAGCCGTACGGAGAGCACGAGCGTGCTCCGACGATCGCGACCGACGGACGCCCAAGCAGGTCCCAGTCGCCCGCCCCGCGCACGAACAGCCCCGGCGGCGGGTCGTGGATCGCCGCCAGCAACGGCGGGAAGCCGGGTTCGCCGCGGCCGATCCAGCCGACGCCGCTCGCACGGAGCCGTTCGAGGAAGCCGCGAGCGTCGAAGCCGCGCGAGAAGGCCCGCCAGCGTCGGTCGTCCGGCGGGCGCACCACATGTGCGCCGGTCTCGGCGGCGTACGCGGCCAGCGCCAGGTCGCTCATGCGGCGATGAGGTCGCGCGGCGCGCGGTAGGAGAGCGCCTCCGCCAGGTGCTCGGGCGCGACCGCGTCCGCGCCGGCAAGAGCCGCGATCGTCCTCGCGACGCGGGCGACTCGGCCCCGCCCGCGGCCCGACAGCGGCAGCCGCTCGACGGCGCGGTCGAGCAGGTCCGAAGCGTCGGACGTCCGCTCGAGGCGATGACCGTTCGCCAGCCGCGCGCGAGCCGCGACCACGCGGTGCTGGACCGCGTCCGACCGTTCCCCCGGATCGCCCGCGAGCTCCGTGGCGCGCGGCCGTGGGACGGCGACGACGAGGTCGAAGCGGTCCAGCAGCGCGCGCGAGAGCTTGTCGCGGAACGAGGCGAGCCGCTGCGGCGAGCACGAGCATTCCGCGACGGGATCCCCGCGGGCACCGCAAGGGCACATGTTCATCGTCCCGATCAGTTGGAACCGCGCAGGGAACACGGCCCGACCTTCGACTCGCGCGACGCTGACGAGGCCGTCCTCGAGCGGCTGGCGCAGCGCCTCGAGCGCCGGCCTGGCGAACTCGACGAGCTCGTCGAGGAAGAGCACGCCGCGGTGCGCGAGCGTGGCTTCGCCGAGGCGCAGGCCGCTCGTGCCACCGCCGATGAGTGCCGGCGTGGAAGCGCTGTGGTGCGGGTTCCGGAACGGCCGCACGGTCACGAGCGGGCGGTCGCGCGGGAGCAGTCCGGCGACCGAGTGGATGCGGGTGACTTCGAGCGTCTCCTCGTCGGTCAGCGGCGGCAGGATTCCGGGCAGTCGCCGGGCGAGCATCGTCTTGCCGGTCCCTGGCGGACCCGCGAGCAGAAGGTTGTGGCCGCCCGCGGCCGCCAGCTCGAGCGCGCGCCGAGCCCGCTCCTGCCCGCGGACGTCGGCGAGATCGGGCTCACTCGCGGGCGCGTAGCCGTTCGCCGAGGGCACGGGCGGCGGCTCGAGCTCGCCCCGGAGGTAAGCAACCGCGTCCGCGAGATGACGGACGGCCACCGGCTCGATTCCGGCGAGCCTGGCCTCGGGCGCCGTCTCCGCCGCGCAGAGAATGCGGTCGAGCCCGGCCGCGCGCGCGCCCTCGGCGGCAACGAGAACGCCGCCGACCGGCCGGATACGCCCGTCGAGTGCGAGCTCGCCGAAGGAGGCGTGCTCCTCGAGCCGCGGGATCGGAATCTGGTGCGAGGCGGCCAGGACGGCGAGCGCGATCGGAAGGTCGAAGCCCGATCCCTCCTTGCGGAGCGCGGCCGGCGCGAGGTTGACCGTGATCCGCTTCCGCCCACCGGGCCACTCGAGCTCGGCGGAGATGATCCCGCTGCGGACGCGCTCCTTGGCCTCCTGGCAGGCGCGGTCCGCGAGGCCCACGATCGTGAAGGCCGGAACCCCACCCTGGAGATGGGCTTCGACCTCGACGCGGCGGGCGTCGAGTCCGACGAGGGCATGCGTGATCGTTCGTGCCAGCACCCGGCCGACGCTAGCCGCGAAACCGTCACGCATTCCCTACGAAACCGTGACAAAACTGTGTCTTCCTTTTTGCCCCGCGCGGGTGCATACTCGTTGTCGAGGAGCCCGCGCCACGACGCCAGCGGCGAGCGCGCCTCCGCGTGCGTACCGTCGTGGCGGGGCTCCTTATCGCGTCTCGAGCTCGACCCCGCGACACTTCGAGACATGGAGCCCTGGCGGAAGCTCGACGAGCACGTCGTGTACTCCCGCTACCGACGCGTGGTGAGCAAGCGATTCGTGCAGCCGGGCGGCGCCGTCGTCGAGTACGAGATCAAAGACGAGGACGCCATGGTCGTCGTGCTCGCGCTTACTGCGCTCCGAGAGGTTGTCCTGGTGCGCCAGTTCAGACCCGGGCCCGAGGCAATCCTTCTGGAGCTCCCGGGAGGTGTGATCGACCCGGGCGCCTCGCCGGCGGAGACGGCGGTCACCGAACTTCGCGAAGAGACCGGGTACAGGGGCCGGATCGAATCAGCCGGGACGTTGCTCGAGGAGGCCTACTCCAACCGGATGAAGCACGTCTTCGTCGCGCACGATTGCCAGCGTGAAGACGACCCGGAAGAACCGCACCTGAGCGAGGCAGTTCTCGTCAGCGTCCCCGAGTTCCGGAACAACCTCCGGCGCGGCCTGATGGGAGACGTGGATGCCGGCTACCTCGCGCTCGACTACCTCGGCCTGCTCGAATAGGCTTTCCTATATGGCACCCGTCGAGATCGACCGCTACGCCGAACTGCTCGTCCGCGTCGGCGTCAACCTCGAAGCAGGGCAGGAGCTCTTCGTCGACGCCTTCGTCGAGCACGCGCCGCTCGCGCGCGCGGTCGCGCGCGCCGGTTATGCGGCCGGGGCGAAGCGGGTCGACGTCCACTACGACGACAAGTACGTCAACGCCGCACTGGTCGAGCTCGCCTCTTCCGAGGAGATCGAGCGCGGCGCAAGCTGGCTGATCGGCCGCGCCGGCGAGATCGAAAAACGCGGCGGTGCGTTGATCTCGATCGCGGGCGACCCTGCGCCCCGCCTCCTGGACGACGTGGATCCCGAGCGCGTCGCCATCCCGCGCGCGCGCGACCTCACCGCCGAGCGGATCCGCGTCGCCCTCAGCGACAAGGTGCGCTGGACGATTGCCGCCTACCCGACCGAAGGATGGGCCGAGAGGATGCTCGGTTCTCCGGACGTCGAGCGCCTGTGGGACGCGATCGCGACGTGTGTCCGCCTCGACGAGGACGACCCGAGTCGCGCCTGGCGCGAGCACCTGGCTCGCCTCGACGCGCGCACGGGAGCGCTGAACGAGCTCACCCTCGACGCGGTTCGCTTCCACGGCGCCGGAACCGATTTCGTCGTGGGCCTCCTTCCGCAGTCGCTGTGGCGCTACGGCAGCCACAGCATCGAGGGGCGGCCGTTCGTGGCGAACATGCCGACCGAGGAGGTCTTCGTCACGCCCGACCGCACCCGGGCCGACGGAGTCGTCCGCTCGACCCGGCCGCTGCCGCTGAACGGCACCGTCGTGGAGGGACTGGAGATGCGGTTCCGCGAAGGCAAGATCGTCGGCGTCGACGCCGAGAAGGCCGCGGACGTCGTCCGCAAGCAGGTTGCGATCGACGAGGGCGCCGCGCGCCTCGGCGAGGTCGCGCTCGTCGACGCCGGTTCGCGCGTCGGCCAGACCGGATTGACGTTCTTCAACACGCTCTTCGACGAGAACGCGGCCTGCCACATTGCCTATGGGCAATCGGCCGGGGCGGTATCCGACGACGCCGCCGAGCTCGATGCCGGCGCGCAGACAAAACTCGGGATCAACCAGTCGTCGGTGCACACCGACTTCATGATCGGCGGCCCCGAAATCGACGTCGACGGGATCACGGCGGACGGGAGCGTGGTCCCGCTGCTCCGAGAAAACGTCTGGCAGCTCGCCTAGCCGGCGCGGGCGACGAGAACGTCCTCGAAGAACTCGCCCGCCCGGCGTCCCGTCCTACGGTTCACATGACGCCGGTAGCGCTGGTCGAGGCTGAGACCGGCGCGCTCGAGGATGTCCGGGTAGAGGTCGCGGCGGTCGTTGACGACGATCACGACCGGCGCGCCCGTCCGCAACGAGCCCGCCGCGTTTGCAAGCGTCGCAGCGATGCCGTCCGAGTAGGCGGCGAGTGCGGCAGCGCTCGTCCCGCGCGCGGCGCTCCCGAGCTCGAGCTCGCTGAGCTCGTCCAGACCCAGCAGCTCGTACGCATAGCGATGCTGCCCGTGGTAGTCGATCAGCCCCGGATACGGCGGAGACGTCACGACGCCGTCGAACGGACCGTCGAACGCGAGGTCCCGCGAGTCGCCGTGGAGCACGGTCGCCTCGCGCCCTCGCGCCCGCACGCGCGCGAAGTCCTTGATCCGGCGCACGGTGTCGAGCGCGTAGCGACGCACGAAGTGGGACGCGCGCTCCACCGGCCGGCACACCCGCCGGTGCTTGTGGCACCAGTAGTCGCCGCGCTGGGGGGCTCGCGGGAAGTCGAGGTCGAAGTGTGGCGTCAGCCGCGCCGACCGCGCCGCCCGCGCGAGAACGACGCGGAGGACGTCCGCATGCTCATAGCCGTCGACGAGCGAGCGAAAGCGGAGCAGATCGTCGACGGCCTGCGGAGCGAACCAATCCCGGACGTAGCCCGTGGTGTCCCCACTCTGGCCCTCGCCCGCCTCGACGCGAGCGAGCGCGTCGCGCACCTCGCTCTCGAGGAGGAAGAGGTTGTACTCGCGCGTCTTGACGCGCATCAGCAGACAGTTGAAGGCCGCGACGTCGGCGCCGCTCGCGTCGAACCCGCTCTCGAGCGCCTGCACGAGCGCCGTTCCCGATCCGGCGAACGGGTCGAGGAAACGGCCGCCGGCGCGCAAATGCCGGGCAAGTAGCGCCTCCACGAGCTGCGGGATGAACTTGCCCAGGTACGGGTGGAGCCGGTGGACGTGCTTCGTGCGCTCACGCTCCGGCAGGTCGCGCTCGGACCACGAGAGCCGGAGGTCGATGTCGGCGTAGAGCGCGTCCTGCGTCGGAGCCACGGCGCTGCCGACTTCGACGTCGCCGCTAGAACGCCTCCGCCACGCGCTCCACGCCGTCGGGCCGCACCGCCAGCACCTCGAAGGTGACGTCCAGATTGGCGAGGTCGGGATTGGCGGCGAGCCAGGCGCCCGCCGCTCGCCGCAGCCGCCGCTGCTTCTCGGGCCCGACCATCTCGAGCGGGTCGCCGGCGTCCACAGCGCGCTTCTCCTTCACCTCCACGAACGCGAGCCGGCGGCCGCGACGGACGACGAGGTCGAGCTCGTTCCCGCCCGCCCACGCATTGACGGCCAGCACGCGGAACCCGCGGAGCCGGTAGTGCCTCAGCGCGCGCCGCTCGGCGCTATGCCCCGACCCCTGCCTCGGCATGAACCGCGTCGTAGGCCTCGGGCGAATAGCACAGCGCGGCAAAGGACTGGCGATGGATCTCCGACGGCCCACGCCGGCGCACGATCGCCGAATGGCCGGGCGTGATGTAGCCGACGTGCGAGCGGAAGCCGTACTGCGGATACAAGGCGTCCATGCGCCGCATCGTGCGGTCGCGGACGACCTTCGCGACGACCGACGCGGCCGCGATCGCCGCACTCTTCGTGTCGCCGTCCACCACCGCCTGGTGCTCCGGCGCGGACGGGCCGAGACGAAAGCCGTCCACCAGGCAGGCCTCAGCCGGCGGAGCCAGAGCGGACAGGGCAGCGCGAAGGCCCGCGAGATTCGACCTGTGGAGCCCGTTCCGGTCGATCTCGGCCGCCGAGATCACCTTCACACACACGCGCTGGGCGCAACCGAGCACTGCCCGGAACACTTCCTCGCGGTCCTCGGGCGAGACCTGCTTCGAGTCGTTCAGAAGCGCCAGCGGACGAACGCGGTGGTCGCGCAGGCACTGGTAGTCCAGCAACACACCCGCGACCACGAGAGGGCCCGCCAACGAGCCGCGTCCCGCCTCGTCGGCGCCGGCGACGAAGCGCGCACCCAGCCGGCGGTCGAACCGGAGCAGTCGGTGAATCGCCGCGCGGGGCATCGCCGCGAGGATAGCCCGCGCCCCGGCGCGCCTCTGCGCCGAGTTCGCAACGTGCGTGAGAAAGATCTCGCCGGAAGCCCGCACGACTGCGGGCGACGTACTAGCGGCGCTGCTTCTCGCGGACGCGGGCCTTCTTGCCCACCTTCTCGCGCAAGTAGTAGAGCTTGGCGCGATTGACGTCCCCGATCGCCATCACCTCGATCTTCTCGACCTTCGGCGAGTGCACGGGGAACGTTCGCTCGACGCCGACCCCGAACGATTGCTTGCGCACGGTGAACGTCTCGCGGACGCCGGAGCCCTGGCGCTTGATCACGATGCCCTCGAAGACCTGGATCCGCGAGCGCTGTCCCTCGATCACGCGGAAATGGACGCGCACGGTGTCCCCGGCCTTGAACTGCGGGATGTCGGTTCGCAGCTGGCGCTGCTCGAGGAGCTCGATGGGGCTCGGCATGAGAGAAAAGGCCCGGCGGGCCGGGGCGGAATGGTAGCGGAACGTCTGCGCGGTGCCAGGCATGGTCAAGAAAGCGTCACTGGCTCTCCACAGCACGGTGCCGCTTCACTCGGCGACCCCATGGCCGAACGCGCCCTGTCTCGGCGTCTCTGGACGTGGCCCGAAGCGGTTCTTCAGGTGCCAGGCACCGTCAAGAAAGCGTCACGAACCGTCCACAGGCGTCGAGCGCCCGGCGGATCAGCGCAGCGAGATGCGGTTCGGCGGCCAGTAGACGGCGAAGACCTTGCCGATCAGATTGTCCTCCGGCAGCGGTCCCCAGCGCCGCGAATCGCACGATTGCGCGCGGTTGTCACCCATCATGAAGTACGACCCGCCGGGAACCTTTTGCGGCGGATAGCTCTCGCGGTCGCGGCGGCCGGGCTTGATGTACGGCTCGTCGAGCCGCTTGCCGTTGATGAAGACGAAGCCGTTTCGCATCGACCAGGTCTCACCGGGAAGGCCGATGATCCGCTTCACGAACGTGCCTCCGGCGCCGCACTGAGGCCTCGCCTTGGCGGGCGTCTGGAAGACGATCACGTCGCCTCGAGCGGGGTCCTTGAAGTGGTAGATGAAGCGGTTCGCGAGCACGCGGTCGGAGAAGCGGGCGTCGCAACCTGTACCCGGCCGCGCGCAGTGCAGCGTGGGCTCCATCGACGACGAGGGGATGCGGTACGGGTTCACGATCCAGGCCTTGATCGCGAGCACGATCGCGATCGCGCCGACGATCGTCACTACCCAGTCGATCGTGACCCTCCAGGCGCGTGGCAGCCGCCCTGTCAGGCGGTCGACCGGGTTTCTCACCCGGCGCTCCGCAGCCTGCTCTGCTCCATGCGCCATTCCTCGATCCTCCTGTGGTTCCCGGAAAGGAGGACGTCCGGAACGTTCCACCCGCGGAACTCGGCCGGCCTCGTGTACTGAGGGTACTCGAGTCCACCCTCCAGCTCGCGCGAAAAGCTCTCCACGAGGCCGGACTCCTCGCTTCCGAGCGCCCCCGGCAGCCGGCGGGCGATCGCATCGAGAATCACCATCGCCGGCAATTCGCCGCCCGAGAGGACGTACGGGCCGATCGAGATCGCGTCGGTCGCCAGGTGCTCGACGATGCGCTCGTCGAAGCCCTCGAAGCGCGCCGAAAGGAGGGTGAGCGCCTCCTCGGCCGCGAGCTCCTCGACGACTTCCTGGGTCAGCGGTCGGCCCGACGGCGTCAGCGCGACGACGCGGTGGTCGGGCTGCCCGCCGTAGACGGCGTCCAGGGCGGCCGCGACGGTGTCGACGCGCAGCACCATCCCGGCGCCGCCGCCGTAGGGCTCGTCGTCGACCTGACCGGCGCGCAGCGGCGTCCAGTCGCGGTAGTTGAGCAGGCGCAGCTCGAGCTCGCCGCCGAGCACCGCCGCGACCGGGCGCTGCTCGGTCATCCAGCCGAACGCGTGCGGGACGAGCGTGAACACGTCGATCCTCACGGCGCGAACCCCTTCGCGACGACGATCCGCCCGCCTTCCAGGTCGATCGCGCGAACGCAGTCGCCGACCATCGGCAAATCGAGGCCGCCCTCGACCTCCAAGACGTCGTTGGCGGGATAGCTGGCGACGTCCCTCACGCGGCCAAGCGTTCGCCCTCCCTCCTCGACCACCTCCAATCCGACCAGCTGGAAGACGTAGTAGTCGTCGTCGCCGGTCGGGGGCAGGTCCGCCTTCGGCACCTCGAGGGAAGCGCCTCGCTCCACCTTGCGGTCAAGCCGGATGACGACGCGCCCGCCCCCGCCCCGCTTCGACTCGATCACGCGCGCGGGCTCGCCCTCCACGTACAGCACGGCGCCCTTCGCGAACCGGGCCGCGTCCTCGCTCGGCCGCTCGACGACGAACGCGCCCGCGAGGCCGTGGGGCCGGCCGACCTTTCCGACAGGCACGAACTCGTCAGCCGGCAATCTCGAGCAGCACGCGCTGGCGGCGGCGGGCGGCGCCCGCCCTCACGACCGCGCGGAGCGCCCGAGCGACGCGACCCTGGCGCCCGATCACCTTGCCGATGTCGTCCTGGGCCACGTGCAGCGTGAGGACGACGGCGCCCTCGCGCTCGCTCTCCTCGACCCGGACGGCGTCGGGCTCGTCCACGAGCCGGCGGGCGAGGTACTCGACGAGCTCAGCCAACGAGGTTCTTCGCCTTGAGCAGGCGCTGGACCGTGTCGCTCGGAGTGGCGCCCTTCGCGAGCCAGTCCTTGACTTTGTCCTCGTCGAACTCGATCAGCGACGGTTCGGTCTGGGGGTTGTAGCGGCCGACGATCTCGATGAACTTGCCGTCGCGCGGCGACCGCGAGTCGGCGACGACGACTCGGTAGATCGGGTTCTTCTTCGACCCGACTCGGGTCAGTCTCATCCGTACTGCCATGTCACCTCCGGGGTTGTGCGATCTGGGGCGGGAGCTTCGGCATCTTGCCTTTGCCCATCTGCTTCATCATCTTCTCCATCTGCTTGCGGGCGGACATCAGCTGGTTCACCTGCTGAACCGTCGTCCCGCTTCCGCGTGCGATCCGCTGCCGGCGTGACCCGTTGATGAGGTGCGGCATGCGGCGCTCCTGCGGGGTCATGGAGAGGACGATCGCCTCGACCCGCGCGAGCTGCCGCTCGTCGACGTTGACGTCCTTGAGCTGGCTGCCCAGGCCCGGGATCATCTTCAGCACGCCCTGCAGCGGGCCCATCCGCTTGAGCATCTTCTGTGCGGCGAGGAAGTCGTCGAAGGTGAAGTGACCGGCGCGCATCCGCGCCTCCATCGCCGCCTGCTCGTCCTCCTCGATCGCCTCCTCGGCCCGCTCGATCAGGCTGAGGACGTCGCCCATGCCGAGGATTCGCGACGCCATCCGGTCGGGATGGAAGTACTCGAGCTGGTCGAGCTTCTCGCCGGTCGACGCGAGCTTGATCGGCTTGCCGGTGACGGCCTTGACGGAGAGCGCCGCGCCCCCGCGCGCGTCGCCGTCGAGCTTCGTCAGGACGACCCCGTCGAAGGCGACCCGCTCCTGGAACGCCTCTGCGACCGCCACCGCCTCCTGACCCGTCATCGAGTCGAGGACGAGCAGCACGTTGTGCGGCTTGGCCGCCTTCCGCACGGCTGCGAGCTCCTCCATCAGCGGCTCGTCGATCTGCAGGCGGCCGGCGGTGTCGACGATGACGACGTCGCGGCCCTGCGCCTTCGCCTGCTCGATGCCCTCGCTCGCCGCCTTGACCGGATCGGAGGCGGTGAAGACCGGCACCTGAATCTGCTTGCCCAGCTGCTCGAGCTGCGTCACGGCGGCGGGGCGCTGGAGGTCGGCTGCGACGAGCGCGGGCGACGAGCCGTCCTTGCGGAGCAGCAGCGCGAGCTTGGCCGCGGCGGTCGTCTTGCCCGAGCCCTGGAGACCCGCGAGCAGGATCACCGTCGGCCCCTTGCCGGCCATCGCGAGCTTCGAGCTGCCGGAGCCCATCAGCGAGGTGAGCTCCTCGTGGACGATCTTCACGACCTGCTGGCCGGGCGTGAGGCTCTTCGCGACGTCCTGCCCGAGCGCGCGCTCCTTGACCCGGTCGACGAACTCCTTGACGACCCTGAAGTTGACGTCGGCCTCGAGCAGCGCCAGACGGATCTCGCGCATCGCCTTCGAGATCGTCTCCTCGTCCAGGCGCCCGCGCTTCCGCAGGTCGCCGAGCGAGGCCTGGAGCCTGTCGCCGAGGGTGTCGAACATCCGCGGAAGTGTACGTGGCATTCTCCCCGCCCCCGAACCCGAGAAAGGAGCGGAGATGGCTCAGGTAGCCAAAGTCGTAACGGTCATCGGCTCGTCGCCCGAGAGCTTCGCCAAGGCGGCGGACGCGGCGGTTCAGGAGGCGGCGAAGACCCTCCGCGGGATCACCGGCGCCGACGTGATCTCGATGAGCGCGGAGGTCGCGGGCGACCGCATCACCGAGTACCGCACCACCGTGAACATCGCGTTCGCGGTCGAGCGCTAGCAGACGCGTTTTCCACAATCGAGCACCGCCGTCCTAGACTCGGCTGGTGCTGGTCCGAAAGACCGTCACCGTGTTGTTCTCCGACGTGGCGGAGTTCACGGGCCTGGGCGAGCGGCTCGACCCTGAGTCGTTGCGACGGCTCATGTCGCGCTACTTCGAAGAGATGCGCGTGGTAGTCGAACGCCACGGCGGCACGATCGAAAAGTTCATCGGCGACGAGATCATGGCCGTGTTCGGCGTGCCGCAGGTGCACGAGGACGACGCCCTGCGCGCGGTTCGAGCCGCGGCGGAAATGCGGGCGAGGCTCGACTCGCTGAACGACGAGCTCGAGGAGGCGTGGGGCGTCCGGCTGCGCGCGCGCACAGGTATCAACACGGGCGAGGTCGTGGCCGAGGACCCCGCGACCGGCTCCAGCTTCGTCACCGGCGACACGGTCAACCTCGCCAAGCGGCTGGAGCAGGCGGCGGGCGCTGGCGAGATCCTGATCGGCAAGGCGACCTATCCGCTCATCAGGGATGCCGTCACCGCAGGACCGCTGCAGTCCTTCCCGGTCAAGGGCAAGAGCGAGCCGGTCTCGCCGCTGCGGCTGGACGAGGTCCAGACGGAAGGGCCCGGGCTCCTGCGCCGCCTCGACGCCCCACTCGTCGGCCGGACGCTCGAGCTCGCCGCCCTCCAGGAAGCGTTCGACCTGGCCGTACGAACGCGCGAGCTGCAGGTCGTGACGGTGCTCGGGCCGGCCGGGATCGGCAAGTCGCGCCTGGTCGCTGAGCTCTGCGCCTCCGTCGAGGAAGGGGCGCGGATCTTCAAGGGCACCTGCCTCCCTTACGGCGAAGGGATCACCTTCTGGCCGATCGTCCAGATTCTCCGCCAGGCCGGCGGCGACGAGGGGATCGCAGAGACGCTCGCCGGCGCGGAGGACGGCGGGCTGGTCGCAGAACGGCTGAGCGGGCTCCTGGGTACCGCGCCCATCGCCAGCACGGAGGAGATCTTCTGGGCGGTGAGGCGCTTCCTCGAGGCGGTGACAGCGCACGAGCCCCTTCTCGTCGTGCTCGAGGACATCCATTGGGCGGAGCCGACGCTCCTCGAGCTGATCGAGTATCTCGCCGGCTGGACGCGTGGCGCGCCGATTCTCGTCGTCTGCCCGGCTCGAGGGGAGCTCCTCGAACGGCAGCCGGGCTGGGTGACGCCACGCCGCAATGGCTTCGTCGTCACGCTCGAGGCGCTCGCAGGCGCCGAAGTGGACGCGCTTCTCGAGGGGCTCCGCTCGGAGGCTCCCCTCGCGCAGCAGACGCTCAGCCGAATCGCCGCCGCCGCGGAAGGCAATCCGCTCTTCCTGGAGCAGCTCGTCGCCATGGCCTCCGAGAACCGTGACCAGGACGAGCTCGCGGTCCCGCCTTCGATCCAGGCGCTCCTCGCAGAGCGGCTCGACCGCCTCTCGGCCGACGAGCGCGCCGCGATCGAATGCGCCGCCGTTGTCGGGCGCGAGTTCCTGCGCGGGCAGGTCGTCCATCTCTCCTCCGAGGACCGACGGCCCAACGTGGGCTCGTGCCTGATGGCCCTCGTGCGCAAAGAGCTGATTCGTCCCGGCACTGCCGCGACGGGCCACGACGACGGTTTCCGCTTCCGTCACGCGCTGATCCGCGATGCAGCCTACGACGGGATGCCGAAGGAGGCGCGCGCCGACCTGCACGAGCGCTTCGCGCAGATCGTCGAGACGAGCTATCCCGAGCGGCGGACGGAGCTCGAGGAGATCGTGGGGTACCACCTCGAGCGGGCTTACGCCCTGCGTAGGGAGCTCGGGCGCAACGACAACGTCACCGACGCGCTCGCCGCCGCAGCCGGCGAGCGTCTGGGCCGAGCGGGTCGACGGGCGCTGGCCCGAGGCGAGCGCCCCGTCGCCGTCAACCTGCTGGAGCGGGCCACCGCCCTGCAGGATGCGGCGGGCCAGCCGGACGCCAACCTGCTGCTCGACCTCGGAGCGGCGCTGCGCGAGGCCTGGGATTCCACCGGCGCCGACTCGGCGGTCACGCGCGCGGCGGCGGCGGCGGAGGCGGCGGCGGACGAAGCGCTTCGGCTCCGCGTCCTGATCGAGCGCACAGTGCTCCGCATGCACGTCGATCCTGAGGTCGCGGCGCAGGAGGTCCTCGAGGTTGCCGAGCAGGCGACGCCCGTGTTCGAAGCCCGCGCCGACGTACTCGGTCTCTCTCGCGCCTGGGCACTGGTCGCCGAGGCCTACTGGCTGCGCCTGCAATGCGATGCGATGGAGGAGGTCCTGGAGCGCGCCCTGGGCTACGCGGAGCGCGCCGGCGGGCGGCGCGAGATCTCCTGGATCCTCGGTTCGATGGCGCGTGTCGCGCTGATCGGCCCCCGCCCCGTCGAGGCGGGCGTGATCCGCTGTAACGAGCTGCGCAAGCGGGCGCGGGACGAGCCCATGGTTCTGCCGATCGTCGACTCGATGCTCGCGGTGCTCGAGGCGATGCGCAACCGGTTGACCGAGGCGAGGGATCGATACCGAAGCAGTCGAGAGGCGCTCGAGGAGCTCGGCCTACGCTTCCGATTCTCCCAGCTCGCGATGTACGCCGGGATGGCGGAGCTCATCGCGGGTGACCCTTATGAGGCCGAGCGCCAGCTCAGGCCCGCTTACGACGAGCTCGAGGCGATGAGCGAGTGGGGCTACCTATCCACGACCGCCGGGGTGCTCGCTCGCGCGGTCTACGAACAGGAGCGCTTCGACGACGCTCTCCGACTGACCGAGACCGCCAAGACTGCCTCGTCGCCGGACGACACCGTGTCGCAGGTCCTGTGGCGAGGCACGCGAGCGCGTGTACTGGCCGCGCGCGGTGACGCAGAGGCGGCGACCATCGCGCGACGCGGCGTCGCGCTCGCACGCCAGACGGACTTCGTGAACATGCTCGCCGACGCGCTCGTCGATCTCGCCGAGACGCTCCGGCTGCTGGGACGCGACGGAGAGTCGCGGCCCCCGCTGGTCGAGGCGATCGGGCTCTACGAGGCGAAGGGCAACGTCGTCTCCGCCGCCGTGGCGCGCGGACGGCTTGACCGCGCGCCCGAAGCGCGAGAGACTCCCCGCTGATGGCGTACCAGTCTGAGGAGCGGCCGTCCCAAAACGTCCGTTACGCGATCACGGACTCGGAAGCGCGCGACGTCCTCGATCAGCTGGCGGAAGACGGCAGCGATCTGCGCAAGCGGTTGGAGACCGAGGATCCCGCCGAGGTGCTGCGCGAGTACAACATCGAGATCACGGGGATTCCCACGGAGGGGGTTGTGTTGCCCCCCGCCGAGGACATCCGAAGCTTCATCGACCAATACCTTCCCCCACAGGACATGAGCAACAACGTCGGGTACGCGATCCTCTATTTCATGCTCGGGGCGATGCCGCTCGTGGTCGTAGACCCCGATGGCGCGCCTTAAGCGGCCCGTCTTCCTCTTCTTCACCTGCCAGGATCATCCGTTTCTCGACGTCGAGCAGCTTCTGCGCGGCGTGGTGGAGGCCGCGTCACTGCGGCGCGTCTACGGTCTCTCGGCCGCCGTCGGCGGAGCCGTCCCGCTATCCGAGGACGAGCTGCAGCTCGTTCTCTCGCTGCCCTCCGACGACTGGGTGGACTCCGACGACGCCCGCCTCGAGGCGCTCGCAGACCGCGGGCTGGTCCTCCGGAAGGGCGGTGATCCCGTCGACACCGAGCGGCGCCGGCGCGACGAGGCGCTCGCCGAGACCGGCTGGAATGCGTACGCCGCGCTCTTCCACTTCCTGACCAGGTGGCAGGGCGTGGATCTCAGGGCCTGGGCGCCGGGCGACGAGCCCGTCGACGAGCTCCCACCCGTCCGCCGCGAGGATCTCGAGCGGTTCGTGGCCGAGCGAGGGGCGCCGCCGCCCGCATTTCATCCGCGCGAGCCGGTCGGGCCGGTGACCGAGCTGCCCCTGGTCGACGGGGACGGGGCGATCTTCGATCTCCTTCCACAGCGAAAGACGACCCGGGCGTTCGACCGGCGACGGGCGCTCTCGACGGAGGAGCTCTCGATCGTCCTCCGCTCGGTCTTCGGCGTCCACGGCTCGGCGACGGCGCTGCCCGGCGTGATCACGTTGAAGCGGACAAGCCCGTCGGGCGGCGGCCTGCATCCCGTCGAGGCGTACCTGCTCGTCGCGGACGTCGACGGGCTGGAGCCGGGCCTCTATCGGTACTTGACCGAGCAGCACGCCCTGGAGCTGCTCGAAGCGCTCGAGTCCGCGGCCGCTGCCAGGACGCTGGGGACGAGCTTCATGTCAGGCCAGACCTACTTCGGGTCCGCGCACGTGCTCGTGCTCATGGCGGCCCGCTTCGAGCGGAACCACTGGAAGTACAGCGGTCACGACAAGGCGTACCCCGCGATCCTCATGGACGCCGCCCATCTCAGCCAGACGCTCTACCTCGTGGCGGCGGAGCTGGGCCTGGGCGCATTCGTCACCGCAGCGGTGAACACGGCGGACGTCGACGAGCGGCTCGGGCTCGACG
>DATFQE010000298.1:0-4515 GCA_035264445.1 Gaiellaceae bacterium
GACGCGCGGCGCGCGGCTCCGCTACCCCCGCCAACGACGCTTCCGACCACGCCGACGACTTGCGCAACTTCCGCCGTGGCGCCGAAGGCCCGGATCGACCGTGCAGCGCCGAATCCTCGCCTCCAGTGCCCGTTCCTTCACCCCCAACTCGACCGGAGCGCCCGAAAAGAGCGCGGGTATCTCAATGATCAGCGACGGTCACCACAGCGCACTGCCGCTTCGGTGGAGCCGGCGGACAGTCAATGGCGGTGCTAGCGCCAGACCGGGCTCTCCCAGTCGTGCTCGAGGCACGTGAGCCAGTTGGCCGCCTTGACCATGGGCGGGCCGTCGCCGTGGCTCGCCCACGCGGGGCGCACGCGTCCGGGGCGGTGCGGGACCGGGTCGCCTGCCGCACATGCCGGTCCTACGCGGCACGCCGCCCACGGCGGCGTAAGTCCCGGCGAACGTCGCACGCGCGCCTGAGTCACGCAGCCTCAGCGCCCGCCGTCTCACTGGATGGCTTAGCACAGCGGGGCGGACGCCCGCTCAGCACCGTCAGCAGCCGCGTCGCGTTGTGATCATCTCGCTCGTGCTTCCGCCCGAGCGGAGCCCGAGCCATCGACTCGTATCCGGCTACTCGTATTGGAGTGCTTCGAGGACGCGCAGGCGGGCGGCGCGACGAGCGGGCAGGATCGCGGCGACCATGCCGGCGATCACCGACACGATCACGAACGTGATCAGCGCGCCGGCGGGTATGGTGAACTGGAGGTCGTACTCCGACAGCGCCTGCGTCACCAGCAGAGCGAGGAAGATCCCGAGCGGCAGCCCGAGCGCGGCGCCGATCAGAGCCGTGATCACGCTCTCGTGCCGGACCATGCGGCGCACCTGGCGCCTCGTCATGCCGACGGCCCGCAGCATCCCGAGCTCGCGAGTCCGCTCGAAGACCGACAGCGCGAGCGTGTTGATCATGCCGAAGAGGCTCACGATCACCGAGAGCGCGAGGAGGACGTAGAGCAGGAGCAGGAACTGGCTGATCTCGGCGTCTTCCTTGTCGATCCACTCCTGCCGCGTCTGGACGCGCGTGTCGGGGAAGCTCTCGAGGCCGCTCTCGACCTCTGTCTTCTGCGCCGTGCCCGGGTCGCCGGGGACGTTGATCAGGGTGAAGCGGTTGCGCGGCCGGTCGTACAGCTCGTCGAAGGCGTCCTGCGAGATGCTCGCGGTGCCGAGCAGCGGATAGAAGGGGCTCCCGTCGTAGATCCCGCGGACGACGAGCTCCCGTCGCTCGTTGTCGCTCGTCAGAACGGTGAACGAGTCGCCCACGGCGAGGTCCTTGTCGTCGGCGACGTTGTCCGGCACGACCGCTCCGTCGTCGCCCAGGCCGGCCAGCACTTCGTCGGAGCCTTCCGTCCAGCGAAAGTTGTAGACCTGGTTGATCGAGCCTCCGTCGAGTCCGGTCAGGTTGGCTCCCGAGCCGTCCACCTCCGCGACGTCCTGGCGTACGTTGCTGACGACGTCCGTGCCCTCGATCTCCGCGGCCGCGTCGCCGACCGTAGCTGGGAATTCCGTGTAGCCGTCCTGCGAGGTCACGACCAGGTCGGCCTGGATCTGCTCCTCGATCGCGTCGCTGTTCGACACGCGGAGGCCCTGCGCGAGCACGCCCACGAACGTCACGAGCGCGATCCCGATCATGAGCGCGGCCGCTGTCGAGGCCGTGCGCCCGGGGTCGCGGATCGCGTTGCCCTCGGCGAGCGTGCCTGCGGCGCCGCCCATCCGGCGCGCGGGCAACCCCACGAGGCGGGTGAGCGGGACGACGAGGCGCGACGAGAGCAGGGCCACGCCGATGAACAGCGCCAGTACGCCGACGCCGAGCAGGATGAACCGGTCGCCCGTGGCCACGTCGGGCGCGAGCATCGCGTACGAGAGCGAGAGCACGGCCAGCAGGACGGTCGCGACCGCGATGTACGGCACGAAGCGGGAGAGCGCCGAGCGCGGCAGCTTCGCGCCCTCCCGGACGGCGGCGATCGGCGGCACACGCGTCGCGCGCAGGGCCGGCGAGAGCCCGGCGATCAGCGTGATCACGGTCCCCACCAGCAGCGAGACGACGATCGTCCGGGTGGCGAACACCGTCTCTGTCTGCGGAAGATCGAGGTTGAGCGCGATGAAGAGCTCGTTCAGCCCGACCGCGAGCCCGAGCCCGGCGAACAATCCGATGATCGACGCGAGCAGGCCGATCACCAGCGCCTCCAGGATCACGGAGCCCAGCACCTGGCGGCGAGACGCGCCAACCGTTCGTAGCGTTGCGAATTCGCGCGTCCGCTGCGCGACCGTGATCGAGAGCGTGTTGAAGATCACGAAGGCGCCGACGAACAGGGCGATGCCCGCGAACGACAGCAGGAAGTATCGGATGATGCTCGTGAACGTCGCCACCTCGTCCGAGTCCTCGCTCGCCTGCTCGGTTCCGGACCGCACCGTCGCGGACTCACCGAGCTCCTCGCGGATGCGGGCGACGAGCTCCGCGGGTGTGACCCCCGCCTGCGCGGCGGCCTGGACCGTGTCGAGCTGTCCCTCCTTGTCCACGAGCGTCTGGGCGGTCGGGATGTCGAAGATGGCGAACGTGGCGCCGCCGAGTGAGCTCAGATCGCCGTACCTTGCGACTCCGACGATCTCGAACTCCCGGGCGGGGCCGAGGGCCGCGACCCCGATCCGGTCGCCGACGGCGAGGCTCTCGTCGTCGGCGACGCCCTCGTCGATTGCGACCTCCTGCGAGCCCGACGGCCAGCGGCCCTCGACGAGGTTGAGCGGATTGAAGCGTTCGTACTCGGGCGCCGTCTCGATGCCGAACGCGAAGGAGGGTGCGCCTCCCGTGTCGATCGACTCGCCATCCGGCTTGAGCAGCTTCGTCTGGACGTCGGTCACCGACCCGGTCGCGACCTCGACCCCGTCGACGGCTCGCACCTGCTCGAGGACGTCCTCTGGGATCGGAGGGGGCTGCGACTGCTCGCCCTCGAAGCTGATCTCGGCGCCTTTGCCGCTGACGACCGCGTCCGTACCGGCGTATGACTCGACGAAAATGGCGTTGAACGCCTTGTCGATCGTGTCCGTCAGCACGTAGGCGCCGCTCATCATCGCGACGCCGAGGACGATCGCGATCGCGGTCAGCACGGTCCGGAACTTGCGCCCCGCGAGACCTCGAAGCGCGACCCCGATCATCGCAACGCGATCTCTTCGACCACGGCAAGCACCTGATGTTCGTCGGCGCCGCGCAGCTCCTTGACGATGCGGCCGTCCGCGATGAAGAGGATCCGGTCGGCGGTAGCCGCCGCGCGTGCGTCGTGCGTGACCATGACGAGCGTCTGCCCGTAGTCCTGCACCGAGCCGCGGAGCAGGTCGAGGATCTCGCCGCCCGTCTTCGAGTCGAGGTTGCCGGTCGGCTCGTCGGCGAAGACCACGCTGGGCCGGCTCACCAGCGCCCGGGCGATCGCGACCCGCTGCTGCTGACCGCCCGAGAGCTCCGAGGGCCGGTGCTTGCGGCGGTCCTGGAGACCGACCCTCCCGAGCAGGTCGTCGAAGAACCCGGCCTCCGGCTTCCTGCCTCCGAGGGTCAGCGGCAGGACGATGTTCTGCTCCGCCGTCAACATCGGCAGCAGGTTGAAGAACTGGAAGATGAAGCCGATGTGCTCTCGGCGCAGCTTCGTGACCTCGGTGTCGCTGAGCTCACCGAGCCGTCTTCCCGCAATCGCGACGTGGCCCTCAGTCGGCTCGTCGAGCGCGGCGAGGAGGTGCATCAGCGTCGATTTTCCGGAGCCCGAGGGACCCATGACCGCGGTCAGCATCCCGCGCTCGACAGCAAGCGTGACGCGGCGCAGCGCGTGCACGGCCGTGTCGCCCTCGCCGTAGACACGGCTCAGTTCGTGCGCCTCGACCACGGCCCCGTCAGCGGCGTCTCCCCCGCCGCGATCAGCCGGCATCGGGAGGTCGGCCATCGCGGCCCAGGCTACACAACGCCGCGCCAGCGGTCTACCGGCCTGCGCGAGCAGGGCCCCGGAGGCCGGTTGGACGCCAACGTCGACCGACGAGGCCACCCGGATGACTGGGAACGACCCCGACACTGCGTCCGGATCGTCTCGCGACCACGTTGAACGCCGCGTGCCTCGGCGAGGGTGAGCATGGCGGCCTTCACCCGACGCTAAGCGAGGCCGCCACGGACAGACCTCGCCCTGCCGGATGGATCGTTCCCGTCGCCCAGGACAGGGCGCGCGGCCAACAGGCGTTGTACGCACGCTCGCGGCGTCAGCTTGGCTCCGCGAGTCAACGAGATGCGCTACGAGTTCGACCGCCGTCATCCACGACGCCTCCCGTGCGGAAACCGAGCTCGAACTGCTCGCCACGCCCCTCGCCGCCGCCGTCGACCAAACCGTGCGCTGGGTACCGCGGACAGAAGATGTGCCTCCCCGAACGGGTACGAGAAAGCCACCGCTTGGGTCGCATCCGCCACGGCCAAGCGAGTCGATGCGCGCCCGAGCGGCCGGACCAGGG
>DATFQE010000299.1:0-9479 GCA_035264445.1 Gaiellaceae bacterium
GGCATCACGCTGCTCTTCTTCGTGCTCCCGTTCGGGCTGCTGGCCGTGTGCCTCTCCCGGCTGCCGTGGCGCCGCGCGCCGGTCGGCTACCTGCTCGGCCTGCTCGCCGCCATGGCCGTCGCTTTCGCCGTGATCGGCGTCTTCCAGTGGGTCACACGGGACGTCTTCTGGAACCCGAAGGTGATCGTCGGCAACGCGTACGCGCCGTTCTACCGGGTGAACTCCGTCTTCTGGGATCCGTCGATCTACGGGCGCTTCCTCGTGATCGCCATCCTGGCCGCGCTCGTCGTGCTCGTCGTCGGCGGGGCGCGAAGCCGCATCGTGCTCGGAGCGGCAGCGGTGATCGCGATCGTGTGGGTGGGGCTGTTGTTCTCCTTCTCACAGTCCAGCTTCGCGGCGCTGATAGCCGGAACGCTCGCAGCGGCCGCATTCGTCTGGCGCTGGCGCGCGGTGACTGCGGTCGCGCTGACGGGCGTGGTGCTGCTTTCGGCCGGCATGGCCGCGCCCAGTGTCCGCCACTCGATCTTCGATGCGTCCGACAAGGGTCTGAACCGAGCGACGAGCGGGCGGTTCGGCCTCATCACCGACGGCGCGAAGATCGCGTTCGACCATCCGGCGGCGGGCGTCGGCGTGGGCGGCTTCAAGCGTGCCTACGCTGCGAAGACGGGACTCCGCGGGGAGGAGCCCAAGAAGGCCGCGTCGCACAACACACCTGTGACCGTCGCAGCCGAGCTCGGCCTCCCCGGACTCGCCGTTTTCGTGTGGCTGCTCGTCGCCGGGCTGCTCGCGGCGTTCCGTCGAGCGGGCCGCGGCTTCGAAGGTCGCGCCGCGCTCGTCTTCGGGATCGCGCTCGGGGCGATCGCCGTCCACAGCCTCTTCTACGACGCGTTCTTCGAGGATCCGATGACCTGGGGCCTGCTCGCGCTCGGCGCGCTCGTCGCGCGGGAGCCGGTGACGTGATCGCCGGCTGGAAACGCGTCCTCGTGCTCGCCCCGCACACCGACGACGGCGAATTCGGTTGCGGGGGGACGATGGCGCGGCTCGTCGACGCCGGCGTCGAGGTCCGCTACGTCGCCTTCTCGATCGCGACGAAATCCCTGCCGGAGGGCTTTCCGCCCGACACGCTCGCGCGCGAGGTCCGGGAGGCGACCACGGAGATCGGGATCCCGGACTCCGCGCTGACGGTGCACGACTTCGAGGTGAGGACCTTCCCGGAGCGGCGCCAGGACATCCTCGAATTGCTGATCGCGCTCTGGGAGGACTGGCAGCCCGATGCGGTCTTCCAGCCCAGCCTCCACGACGTCCACCAGGACCACCAGGTCGTCGCGGCCGAGGGCCTGCGCGCCTTCAAGCGCACGACGGTGCTGGGCTACGAGATCCCGTGGAACAACTTCGACTTCGCCTACCAGGCCTACGTCGCGCTCGAGCGCTCACACCTCGAGCGCAAGACGGCCGCACTGGCGAAATACGCCTCGCAACAGCACCGGCGCTACGCCGATCCCGAGTACATCTGGAATCTGGCGCGAACGCACGGCATCAACGTGAACCGCGACTTCGCGGAGTGCTTCCAGGTCTACCGCGTCGTCGCCTGACCCCGCTCGGTGCGCTACGGTATGCCAAGCACATACTGAAAGGAGCGCCCATGGACGTTCAGCTTGCGCACGACCGGGTCGCGATCGGCAACCTCTCGATCGCCTTCCACCGGACACTGAGGATTCCGGACGACGGCGGCCACTATCCCTTGCCACCGTCGCTCGGGCACTTTCCCGTCCATCGCGTCGAGGACTACGCCGACCGCGTGCCCGACGCCTGGCGGGCACACGGCGGCGTCTTCATCCCGATGTACCAGCGCGAGGCGGCGTGGCTGTCCTTCTCGGCGACCCACTGGCGGCCGCAGGCGGTGAAGGTCGCCGTCGGGATGGTGAACGCCGTCTCGGGCGACCCGTGGAGCGAGGCGATCGTCGCCGGCCGCGAGCAGGACTACCTCGTCTGCCCGCCGCAGCCATGGCTCGACGGCATCAACGCCGGCGACGGGGTCGTTCGCCAGTTCGTCGCGATGCCGCTCGGGATGGGTTACACCGTCGAGGGCCAGCTCACCGGCGACGAGCGCTTCGGCGGGATCCAGCTCGTCTGCTTCGCCCCCAAGCCGGGGAGGATCCCGACGCCCCCGCCGCGACCGGTCAGGGCGTTCGCACCGATGATGGCCGACGCGTCCTTCGACAGCATCGACGGCGGAGAGATGGGCCTGGCCGCCGGCGGTCGGATGGAGCAGTCGGTCTACCCCGATCCGCACGGTCCGACGACCTGGGACAACGCGACGACGGGACGTGTCTACGTCCACATCGTCAACTCGATGCTCTACGAGCAGATCACGGGCCGAAAGGCGCCGGATACGCCCGTTACGGCGCGGCGCTACGCCGAGCACGGCTACCCGTGGTTCGACCTCTACGACGAGCACCTCGGCGACGTCGACCCGTCGGAGACCCTCGCCGGCGTCAAGTCGGTCAAGGAGATGGACGCCGAACAGGGCTTCGGGCCGCAGCAGGACGACGACCCCGTTCACGTCCCCGAACACGTCGTCAGAAAGCTCCACGTCTCGACGCCGAAGGGCGTGGTGCGCGACGGCGACTGGTCGAGGTAGGTGCCGAGAGAGGCCTATCGCCGGCCCGAGCTGGGCCAGGCGCTCGCCTGGCTCCGCGATCGCGCGCGCCTGACGCAGCGCGCGGCTGCCGAGTCCGCGGGAGTCTCCCGCATCTACCTCCAGAAGCTCGAGGGCGGCGAGAGGTCACCTTCGCTCGCCACCTTGGAGGCGGTGCTCACGGCGCTGGGCTCCGACCGCGACGAGCTCGAGGGGCTGCTCGCCTCGCGGCCGTGGGCCTCGGCGCCGCCGCGCCCGGTCGTCCGCTCACGCGCGCGGGCGCGTCCCGAGGAGTACGTCCGCGCCGCCGAGGCCGCTCTCGCGCCGCCTCAGTGGTCGTCGCCGATCGCCGTCGCACCGTCGCCCGGCACCGCCGGGGAGCTCGCCGAGCTCCGTGATCACTTCCTAAACCTGCCGCCGGGCGAGCGGCAGGCGCTGCTCGAGGAAGCTCGCCGGCGGCGCTACCGGCGCTGATCCTCTAGGCCGCGTTCTCTAGCGCCGCCTGCTCCGCGCCCTCGATCATCGCGCCGGCAACGACTCCGAAGGCCGCCGTCCAGGCCCGCTCGTACTCGGGCGTCCACGCGGGCCCCGCGATCTCGGCCATCGACGCGAGCAGCACGGAGCCGACCACGGGGTAGTGCTCCGGCGCAGCGCCGTATGCGACGTGCCGCGCGCCGAGCTCGCGGAGCTTGGGGACGATCGCGTCGAGGTCGCGCAGCGACTTGCGCAGCAGGACGAGCGTTCCTAGCAACATCACCTTCTGCGCCTTTAGGTCGCCTCCGGCGAAGAGCGGCCTCACCGCCGGAGCGGCAATGAAGAGGCGCGCATAGAAGACATCCATGAGCTCGTCTCCGCGCGGTGCGACGAGGTCGAAGCTTGTTTCGAGGGCTTCCAGGTCGAGGTTCATCGGATCTCCTGTCTCGTGGGGAACGACAGGCTGAGCTTCGTCCAGCGCGGACGCCGGAAACAGGCAGCGATCCGCCGACGCGCTGGCGGTTTTCCGCCGGCCTCAGACGCTGAGGAAAACGAGCGCGTCGGGCCGCGCCGGTGCGGTCCTGCTTGGCGGAAGACCGCCACGAACGACGGCGGGAACCCGTCCGCTGATCGACGGTCACAGCTCTTCTCGGTTGTCCTCGCATAGACGACGCTCGTCTGCATCGCAACCGAAGGAGGAACGTTGACCACGACCACTGATTCAAGAGCCGGAGAGCACACGCCGCTTCGAGCGGCGTGGCCGTCCGGCCGGAAGGTGCTCTTTCTCGCCTCGCTGCTGGCATTCGGCGTGATCGGCTCGGAGCACGCGTACCACTCTGTCGTTCTCGGCGTCGCGGAGGACCACGGCGCCGGAGGCCACTTCGGGCACGTGTTCCGCGATGCCTTGCTCGCGTTTCCGATCGCGTTCATCGCCGCCGGCGTCGGACTGCAGCTCGGCCGCCGTTTCGGCCCCACCGTTCGCGCGGGCCTCATCTCGGCGATTTTCGGCGTGCTGCTCGTCCCGGCCGTCCGCGTGCACGAGGCGATCGACGGCGCACTCTCGGCCGGGGGCGCACACGGACACCATGATCACGCTCACGAGGGCCAGGCAGGGCTCGAAGCTTCGGCGGGCTTCCTCGGAACGCTCGTCCACGGCCTGCGAGATGCCGCCGTCGGCGAGCTGGCCGCGGTGCCGCTCGCTCTGTTCGGGCTGTTCCTGCTCGAGCGGGGGACGAGGAGCCGGCGCGTGCTGCGCAGGCCCAGGCTCGTCCTTGTCGGCACGACCGTGGCGCTGTCGGCCTTCGTCTTCGGCGGAATCGGTCTCGCCAGCGATACGGGCGTACCCCCGGGCCGCGCCCCGGTGACGCATACGCTCGAGCTGACAGATAACCCCGGGAACTGGTTCGACTCCGGCGTCGACATCGCGGGGACGCGCTCGCTCGTCGTCGCGCAGCCGGGCGACACGATCCGGTTCGAGGTCGCCGGGGAGACGAACACCGTCCACACGGCGAGCAGCTTGCTCTGGCCGACCGGTGCGGACCAGATGCCGTTCGACCAACCACATGCGTACGAGGGTGTCGAAGAAGTGCAGTTGACGATGCCGGGGCTCTACGTGTTCGTCTGCAAGCTGCACCCGTTCATGCTCGGCGGAGTCATCGTCGACGACCCGGCGACCGAGGGGCTCGATCTCGGTAAGACGACCACGCTGCTCAGCGGGCGCACGGTCCCGACCGCATCGGATCTCGCGTTCCGGCTGGTGCGCTCGTTCATCAACATCACCAACCCGCAGAACTACCAGGTCTACACCAAGACGGGCTCGACGTGGGATCCCACGTATCCCGCCGTGCCCGTGCGTGCCTACGACAAGGACGGCAACCCGGTCCTCGTGCCGAATTTGGACGCTGCGTTCCAGGACTACTTCCACGAGCCCGTGTCGCTGCCGGCCGCTACACCGCCCACGGGCAAGGGCATCGGCGAGGTCTGGATCGATACCGAATACGAGCAGACCGCGGCGAAGACGAAGCCGGGAACCGCGACTGCGGTGGACACGAGCGACTGGGCCGTGACGCGCAAGGTCGCACTGCCGTCGGTGAACATGAACAACCCGCACAACATGTGGACCGACCGCGCGCAGTCGGTCATCTACCAGACGCAGTGGTTCGACGACAAGCTGAGCGTCTTCAACCGTAGGACAGGCGCTCTGCTGCGGAACATCGAGGTCGGTGAAGCGCCGGCGCACGTGATGACGCGCGTCGACACCGACCAGGTGCACGTCTCGATCAACGGCGAAGGCTCCGTCGTCGAGCTGAGCCCGCACGCGGGGCACGTCGACCGCACGATCGAGGTTCAGGACTCCGGCAATCCGGGGCAGCCCCACGCCCACTGGATGTCCTCGGACGGCCACACGATGGTGACGCCGAACTCGAACACGAACGATTCGACCGTCGTCCACCTCCTGCCCGGAACGATCGAGCCGAAGGTCGCCACCGGAACGCTGCCGATCGCGAGCAGCATGATGCCCGACAACAGCAAGTACTACGTCTCCAACTTCCTCTCGAGCACGATCAGCGTGATCGACCTGAAGACGCCGCATCCGACGCTGATCAAGAACGTCGACCTGCTCGCCAACTACGACCCGATCACCGGCGCGGTCAGCGGCGGGTACGGCGGCTTCCCGATCCAGACGCCCGTGAGCCCGAACGGCAAGTGGGTCTTCACCCCGAACACGCTCACGGCCACGATGACGATCATCGACACGGCCACGGACACGCTGGTGAAGAGCCTGCCGTGCGACTTCGGGTGCCACGGCGTCAACTTCGGTGCCAAGAAGGGAGGCGGCTACTACGCCTACGTCGCGAGCAAGTTCTCGAACGAGGTGCTCGTCGTCGATCCCGACCCGAACGGGGACGGCAGCGCCGCGGACGCGAAAGTGGCGGGTCGGGTGCTTCTCACCGCAGCGCCCGGAACGAAGTCGGACGACGTCGTGACCGGCAACGCAGGCATGGGCGGGCAGGGCGTGCTTCCGATCCCCGTCGTCTACAACGGCTGGGTCCAGAACGTCCCGCATACCGCCGAGTTCGACGGCCTCACCTGCGAACAGCGGAACCCAATCGGCGGCGGCGACTGCAACTGAGTAAGCGGCTCCCGGGCGGCGGCCGAGGTCGCCGCCCCGGCCCCTTACAACCCGAGCAGCGCGAGGACGGCGAGGACACGGCGATTCGTGTCCTCGCCGTCCGGCAGCCGGAGCTTCTGGAAGATCCCTTGCACGTGCCGCTCGACCGCGCGGGGACTCAGGTAGAGCTGCTTCGCGATCGCGCGATTCGAGCGGCCTTCGGCCAGGAGTGCGAGAACGTCGCGCTCGCGGTCTGTGAGGTCGTCGAGCAGCGACCCGCGTCGGCCGCCGACCAGCGTCTTGACGACCTCCGGGTCGAACGCCGTCCCGCCCGCCGCGACACGTTCGACGGCGTCGACGAACTCGGCGACGTCGCGCACGCGGTCCTTGAGCAGGTACCCGACCCCGGAGGCGTCGTCGCCGACGAGCTCGAGCATGTATGCCGGTTCGAGGTGCTGCGAGAGGACGAGCACCGCGACGGCCGGGTACGACTGCCTGATCTTCGCCGCCGCGACCAGCCCGGCGTCCGCGTCGTTCGGCGGCATCCGCACGTCGACGATGGCGACGTCCGGCGTGTAAGAGCGCACCTTGAGCAGGAGGTCGTCGGCGTCTCCGGAGCGGCCGACGACCTCGTGCCCCGCCTCCTCGAGCAGCGAGGCGATGCCCTCGCGGAGGAGCGCGTTGTCGTCGGCGACGACTATCCGCAGCGGCCGCGCGGGTGTAGCTTCACGTGTAGCGATGACGAACCTCCAGCGGACTCAGAAGCGGTTCGCTGACACGCGCGATCTCCAGAGCCTGGAGCACGCGGTCGCCCGAATCCTTGCGGAAACGGAGCGGCCTGTCGAGGTCTACGAAGCCGTCCTCCGGGCCGTGGGCGGCTCGCTCGGATGGGAGCTCGGCGCGGTCTGGGAGGCTGGGGCCACCGACAGCGCCCTCCGCTGTGTGTCCACCTGGCATGCCGGCGAGGGCGCTCCCGAGTTCGAGGCGCTGAGCGAGCGGATCACGCTCGCGTCGGGCGAGGGGTTGCCGGGGCAGGTGCACGCGTCGGCCGAGCCGATCTGGATGGTCGACGCCCCGACCGACGCCAACTTCCCGCGTGCGGAAGCCGCGAGGAGATCCGGGCTGCACGCTGCGTTCGGCTTTCCGCTCCGGAGCCCGCGTGGGGTCGTCGGCGTAATGGAGTTTTTCTCGCGCGAGCCGCGCGAGCCCGACCAACAGCTGCTGGCAACCGTGCGCATGCTTGGTAGCCAGGTCGGGCAGTTCGTCACCAGGCGACGTGCCGAAGCAGAGGTTCGCAGCAGCGAGTCGCGGCTGCGGGCGATGCTCGAGGCGGCACTCGACGCGGTGGTGACGATGGATCAGCGCGGGCGCGTGATCGGCTGGAACCACGCCGCGGAGGCGACGTTCGGCTATCGGGCGCACGAGACGACCGGCCGGGACATGGCCGACCTGATCGTCCCTCGCGCGCTTCGCGCGAGTCACCGAGCCGGCCTGGCCCGCTTCCTCGAGACCGACGAGCCGGTCATCCTCGACCGCCACCTCGAGCTCACGGGCATGCACAAGAACGGCACCGAGTTTCCCGTGGAGCTGACGATCACGAAGATCGGTCTGCCGGGGCCGGCGACCTTCACGGGCTACCTGCGCGACATCACCGACAGAAAGCGCGCGGAAGAAGAGCTGCGCGCCTCGCGCGCGCGGCTCGTCGAGGTCGCCGACGCCGAGCGGCGCCGCATCCAGCGCAACCTCCACGACGGCGCGCAACAACGGCTGACCGCCGTGCTGCTGAATCTCGGCCGGCTGCGGGAGTCGCCGGACGATGGCGACACGCTGCTCGACGCCGCTATCGACGAGCTTGCCGCCGGCCTCGAGGAGATCCGTCAGCTCGCCGGAGGCCTCCACCCAGCGCTGCTCTCCGAGCGCGGCCTCGGCCCTGCGCTCGACGCGCTCGCTCTGCGTTCGCCGATTTCGGTCGAGGTGGAGGCCCGGCCCGAGCGGCGGCTTCCCGAGCAGGTCGAGGCGACCGCGTACTACGTTGTCGCCGAGGCGCTCGCCAACGCCCAGAAGCACGCGCGAGCCGGCAGCGTGACGGTTCGCGTCGTGGAGGACGGCGAGTCGCTCCACGTCGAGATCGCAGACGACGGAATCGGCGGAGCGCAGGCCGACGGGAGCGGCGTGCGGGGCCTCGCCGATCGCGTCGAGGCGCGCGGTGGGATGTTGACCGTCACGAGCCCGACCGGGGCGGGGACGCGGCTGCTCGCCGAAATCCCCATCGGCTAGAGGCTTGATGTGAAAGTCCGTCGGGTTCCGCAGGGACCGGGGGTTTGACGAAGAAGGGCTTCCAGACCATGTGTCCGCTCGAGATAGGAGCTCGAGATGACCGATCTGGAAGCCCTTGTTGTTGCAGCCTACGTCTTCGCTGACGAGTATCGGGTCCCTGCTCGCTGCGGCCGGCCGCCGCTTGTCGGGGATGCGGAGCTGGTCGCGCTCGCTGTTGCTCAGGCTGCGATCGGGATCAGCTCCGATCGTCAGTTCCTCGGTCTGGTCGGGCGGCTGTTGCCGGGCTGGTTTCCGCACCTGCCCGAGCAGTCGCAGTACAACCGGCGGCTGCGCCGCCTGGTCGGGCTGATCTCGATCGTGCAGCAGCAGCTTGCCCGCTGCGTCGACGTCGGCGGCGCCCGGCTCGCCGACGGCAGCCAGGTCGCGGTTGCCAGCTACCCCGGCTGCCAGCAGCGATCCGGGTTCGCCGGCTTCGCCCGCTACGGCTTCTCCAAGTCGCAGCACCGCTTCGTCTGGGGTGTCCGACTGGTGCTCCTGACCGACACGCGCGGGCTGCCGCTCGGCTACACGGTCGTGCCCGCAAACGAGAAGGAGTACGAGCCGCTCGCCGACCTGCTGACCGGCGTCCCGGCCGAGGTTGTGATCGCCGACAAGGGCCTCTGGGGCCGCGCATATCGCGAGCGGCTCGCCGCCGACGGCGTCACCTTGCTGACGCCCGACAAGACGCGCACCGCCGCCAACCTCGGCCGTGAGCGCGCCCTCGCATCGCTGCGGCTCGTGATCGAAAGCGTCTTCTCGAACCTCAAAGGCCAGATGCGACTCGAGCAACACCTCGCGCGAACACCCGCCGGCCTCGCCGTTCGGATCGCCCAGCGGATCCTCGCCCTCACCATCGGGATGCTGCTCAACACCCTCGCCGGCCGCCCCGCACGCGCGCTCGCCGCCTACGACGGCCGCTAAATCACATCAAGCCTCTAG
>DATFQE010000300.1:0-10740 GCA_035264445.1 Gaiellaceae bacterium
TTGGACGCGACGGCGACGACCGGCAGCCCGGCGTCGAGCAGCGCCTGGAGGTTTGTCCCGTTCCCGCTGACGAGAACGCCGATCACGAGCTGACGATGCGGCCGACGACGAGGCCCTCGGTGCCGGCCGGCGCGACTGCGACGTACCCGATGCCGAGATTGAAGACCCGGCGTAGCTCCTCCTCGCCGACGTGGCGCGCCAGCCACGAGAAGACGGGCGGCCGCTCCCAGGCATCCCAGTGGATCTCCGCCTCGACGCCCTCGGGAAGTACGCGCGAGAGGTTGCCGGCGATGCCGCCGCCGGTGACGTGCGCGAGCGCTCGAACGTCCGCGCGCGCACGCAGCTCGCGAACCGCGTCGAGGTAGAGGCGCGTCGGCGCGAGCAGGTCGTCGCCGTCGTACGAGTCGTCCTCGAGCAGGCGGCGGACGAGCGTGAAGCCGTTCGCGTGCACGCCTGTGGACGGGAAGCCGAGCACGACATCGCCGGCCTCGACCCTCGAGCCGTCGACGACGCCGTCGCGGTCGACGACTCCGACGCATGTGCCGGCGAAGTCGAGCTCCTCGTCCCGGTAGATCCCGGGTAGCTCGGCCGTCTCGCCGCCGAGCAGCATGCAGCCGGCGGTTCGGCAGACGTCGGCCGCCCCCTCGACGAGCTCGGCGACCTGCTCCGGGTCGACGACGTTCGCCGCGACGTAGTCGAGCAGAAAGAGCGGGTCCGCGCCGGTCGTGATCACGTCGTTGATGCAGTGGGCGGCGAGGTCGGCTCCACAGGCCCAGAGCCGCCCACGCTCGCGCGCGACGACCAGCTTCGTGCCGACGCTGTCGGTCGACGCGGCGAGGAAGCGCCGCTCGTCGAGTGGATAGAGCCCGGCGAAGGCACCAAAGCCGGTCGTGCCGGTCGACTCGACCGCCTCGCGGAGACGCTGTACGACGGCGTCGCCCTTCGCGATCGATACTCCGGCCGCGTCGTACGCCCCCACTGCCGCGCGAGTCTAGTGAGGGAGCAAGACGACCGCCGCCCTACACTCGACGGCGTGGCGCAGCTCGCTCTGCCCCTCGTCGCCTCGGTCATGTACGGCATGCGTGCGCGGACGCTCGCGCGGCGCGGGACGCCCGTGCCGCGGTGGCGAATCGCATCGTTCGCGGGCGCGGTGCTGCTGTTCGCGATCGCGCTGTCGCCGCTCCTCGATTCCCCTGCCGAGGAGCTGTTCTCGCTCCACATGCTCCAGCACGTCCTGCTCGGCGACCTGGCGCCGCTGCTCTTCGTCCTGGGTCTCACCGGCCCGCTGCTCCGGCCTCTGCTCGCGCTCCGGCCGATCGCGGCGCTCAGGCCGCTCGCGCATCCGCTCGTCGCGCTGCCGCTGTGGGCGGTCAACCTGTACGTCTGGCACGTGCCGTTCCTCTACGAGGCTGCGGTGCGCCACGACGCCGTGCACGCGCTCGAGCACGTCTGCTTCTTCACCGCCGGCGCGCTGATGTGGGCGGCCGTGGTCGAGGTGCTTCCCGGGCCCGCGTGGTTCGGGACGGCGGCGAAGCTCGGCTACGTCGTCGCCGTGCGCCTGCTCGAGACGGTGCTCGGGAACATCTTCATCTGGTCGGGGAATCCGATCTACGGCGTCTACGACGACGGCTCGCACCTCTACGGCCTTTCGCCGCTGCGTGACCAGGGCCTCGCGGGGACGATCATGATGATCGAGGGCTCCCTGGTCACGATCGGCGCGATCGCGTGGTTGTTCCTGCGCTGGGGCGCGGAGAGCGAGCTTCGGCAACAGCTGATCGAGCAGGGCGTCGACGCGAAGGTGGCGTCGCGCGCCGTCCGCTACGGACGGGGAGAGGAACTGACACACCACCGCTGAACCCCTTGAGCACGGATCGTGCGCTCGAGCGGCTTTCACCATCTCGACATCGTCGTCTCCTCGATCGAGCGCAGCCTGGCGTTCTACCGCGACCTGCTGGGCCCGCTCGGGTGGCACGGCCTTGGCGAGGTCGAGGGCGAGCGCGGCGAGACGATCCACTACCTCAGCAACCCGGGCAGCTCGCTCGGCCTCCGGCAGGCGACGACGCCGAGCGAGGCGCCGTACGACCGCTACCGCGTCGGCCTCCATCACATCGCGTTCGAGGCGCCGTCGCGGGGCGTGGTCGACGAGCGCGGCGAGTGGCTGCGCGCCCACGACGTCGAGATCGAGAGCGGCCCCGAGTCGTACGGTTACCTGCCGGGGTACTACGCCGTGTTCTTCTACGACCCCGACGGGCTCAAACTCGAGCTCGTGCATGTCCCGGCGCACGCCGCCTGACGAAAGGAGCCGCATGGCCACCACACCGCCACCGGACGAGCAGCCCACCACTGTCCAGCCGAGCTCGGGCCGGGCCTACACGGTCAACTTCAGCGAGGTCGCCCGACTGCCCGTTCCCGGCAATGCAGAGTTCCTCGTCTGGCTCCTCGCGCTGATCGTCGCCTGGATCGTCGTCTGGGCGACGGACAGCCTGACCGCGAACGACTGGATGACGTTCTTCACGTTCACGACGGTCGCGTATCTGATCAGCCGCGGAGTGGCGAAGGCGAGCCGGGTGCTCGAGCAGTAGGTTCGAAGCGCTTCTTGTCCAGGCGGCGCTCCAGCGGGACGCGTGTCGGGTACTCGCGCGTGAGGCACGCGCGGCAGAAGCTCGAAGCCGGCCGCCGGGTCGCCGCCTGGAGACCGTCCAGCGAGAGGTAAGCGAGCGAGGTGGCGCCGATCAGCTCGCGGACGCCTTCGGCGTCGCGGTCGGCCGCGACCAGCTGCTCGGGGTCGGCGAAGTCGATCCCGTAGAAGCACGGCGAGACGATCGGCGGTGACGACACCCGCACGTGCACCTCGAGCGCGCCGGCCTCGAACAGCATCGCCACGATCTGGCGCATCGTCGAGCCGCGGACGATCGAGTCGTCGACGACGACGATCCGCCTTCCGCGTACCTCGGCCAGCGGGTTGAACTTGAGCTTGATGCCCTGCTCGCGCAGGCCCTGGTCGGGCTGGATGAACGTGCGGCCGACGTAGCGGTTCTTGATCAGGCCCTCGCTGAACGGGATCTGGAGGCCGCGTGAGAAGCCGATCGCCGCCGGGGTGCCCGAGTCGGGGATCGGCATCACCAGGTCGGCCTCGACCGGCGCTTCCTGGGCGAGCCGCTCGCCCATCCGGACGCGGGCGTTGTGCACCTCGACGCCGGCGAGCCGCGAGTCCGGCCGCGCCAGGTAGAAGAGCTCGAAGATGCAGAGATCGCCGCCGTTCGCCTGCGGCCTCGCCTCGGTCACGCGGCAGCCGTCTGCGTCGACGACCACCAGCTCGCCCGGGCGGATCTCCCGGTCGACCTCCGCGCCGACCAGGTCCAGCGAGCAGGTCTCCGAGGCCACGACCCAGTCGCCGTCGAGGCGGCCGAGCGCGAGCGGCCGGAAGCCGTGCGGGTCCCGGAACGCCACGAGGGTAGCCTCGGCGATCGCGACAACCGTGTACGCGCCCTCGAGCCTCCCCATGACGTTGGCGACCGCATCCTCGAGCGGCGACTCGTCGTGCGCGAGCAGGCCGGCGATCACCTCGGTGTCCGAGGTCGAGCGCAGGCGCACGCCTTCGGCGGCGAGCTCGTCCCGCAACTCGGCGGCGTTCGTCAGGTTGCCGTTGTGACCGAGCGCGACCGTCCGCGCCCGCCCTTGGTGGACGAGCGGCTGCGCGTTCGACCATTCCGTCGAGCCGGTCGTCGAGTAGCGGGTGTGCCCGATCGCGATCTCGCCGTGGAGGCCCTTCAGCTTGCGCTCGTCGAACACCTGCGAGACGAGCCCCATGTCGCGCATAGCGGTCACGTTGCCGTGGTCGGACACGGCGATTCCGGCCGATTCCTGGCCGCGGTGCTGGAGCGCGAACAAGCCGAAGAACGCGACGCGGGCGACGTCGCGCTCCGGCGAGCGGATGCCGAAGACGCCGCACATCAGCGCACCGTCCCGATCGGCTCGGCCCAGTCGGGCAGCCTGCCCGTGGGGGCGGCGACGAGGAAGCGGACGTCCTCGCCCGGGTCATCCACGTCTGCTTCGACGCCGCTCCAGGCAGCCATGTCCTCGAGGGCAGCGATCGGCCCGTCCACGCCGACGTCGTGCGCGAGGGAGAGGCGCGGCGCCGCCTCCCAAATTATCCGGATCAGCCGTGCCTCTTCGGCAAGTACCAGGCTGGTACTTGGGCCTCGAAGCACAGCCACGACGTCTCCGCTACGCCACTTCTGCGGGACGGCAGAGACATCCGGGACGAGGCCGACGCAGCCCACCACGGGTGTGGGCGGGATCGAGCGGCCGTCGCTGTCGTTGTAGAGCGAGACGTTGCCGGACACGACCGGGATGCCGAGCGCTTCCGCGGCCTGCGCGATGCCCTCGATCGCCTGTTCCAGCTCCCAGCCGATCTCGGGCTTCTCCGGGTTGCCGAAGTTGAGGCAGTCGGTGAGCGCCGACGGCTCGCCGCCCACGCAGGCGACGTTGCGGGCCGCTCCGAGCACGGCCAGCGCGCCCGCCCGGAAGGGCTCACGCTCGCCCAGCGGCGGCCCGTCGAGCGAGACGGCCACGCCCCGCCGCGAAGGGCGGAGCCAGAGAACGGCGGCGTCGAGCCCGGGACGCCGGACGGTGCGCGAGCCGACGAGCTGGTCGTAGCGCTCGTAGACCCAGGCCCGGCTTCGCCGGACCGAGGGCGCCTCCGCCGGCCGGGTCGCCCGCGGCCGCTTCTCCACCTCGTACCGTGGGCACTCGTCGGTAAGAAGGCTTGCCGGGATCGCGCCCACGAGCTCGCCGTCGTGGAACGCGCGCAGCTCGCCGGTGTCGGTGACCTCGCCGATCACCGCGTGCGCCAGCTCCCACTTCGCGCAGACGGCCTCGGCGCCGGCGAGCAGCGACGGCTCGACCACGCCCACCATCCGCTCCTGGCTCTCCGAGATCATGATCTCCCAGGGCTCGAGCTCCTCTCGGAGCGGCACCCGGTCGAGCTCGACGTCGACGCCGGCGCCGTCGCCGGCCATCTCGGACAACGAGGACGCGAGCCCGGCGGCCCCGCAGTCCTGCAGCGAGACGACCAGCCCGCCCTCCACGAGCTCGAGGCTCGCCTCGATCAGCTTCTTGCCGGTGAACGGATCGCCGATCTGGACGGAGGGCCGCTTGTCCGCATCCTCTTCGCCGAGCTCCTGGCTGGCCAGGACGCTCGCGCCTCCGATCCCGTCGCGGCCCGTGGTCGCGCCGTAGAGCAGGATCGCGTTGCCGGCCCCACGCGCGCGGGCGCGCGTGAGCCGCTCCGAAGGCAAGAGGCCGACGCACATCGCGTTCACCAGGCAGTTGCCGGCGTACGCGGGATCGAAGACCGCTTCGCCGCCGACGTTCGGGACGCCGACGCAGTTCCCGTAATGGGCGATTCCGGCCACGGCTCGCTCGAACGCCCAATCGGGCGCGCCGAAGCGGAGGCCGTCGAGCAGCGCGATCGGCCGCGCGCCCATGGCCACGATGTCGCGGAGGATCCCGCCGACCCCGGTCGCGGCGCCCTGGAACGGCTCGACGGCCGACGGGTGGTTGTGGCTCTCGACCTTGAAGGCGACGGCCATCCCGTCGCCGACGTCGATCACGCCGGCGTTCTCGCCGGGCCCCTGGAGGACGCGTGCGCCGCTCGACGGCAGCCGCTTCAGCAGCGGCGCGGAGTGCTTGTAGCCGCAGTGCTCGGACCAGAGCAGCGAGAAGACGGCGAGCTCGAAGTCGTTCGGTCCACGTCCGAGCAGCTCGTTGATGCGCTCGAATTCAGCGTCGGTGAGGCCGAGCTCACGATGGAGAGGTACAGAACTCGTTTTGCGATGTGGCCTCGTCGTCGGGGTGTGCTGGGTGGTGTGAGGCAAGGACGCAGGGAGTGTTCGTATGCGAAGCGATACGGGCGCGACTGAGGACGCGGCATCGCGCCGCCCAGCGCAGCCCGACGGCTCAGGCTTCATCGCGAAGCGAGTTCTCCTCGACCCTCGTCAGGGGACCGAGTCTAACCGCGGGTCCTGACAGGTACGTTCAGCGCCGTGACGCGCCGCTACGTGCCGCTGCTCCTTCTGCTCACGGGCCTCTGGGGTTCGTCGTTCCTGTTCATCGAGATCGCGCTCGACGGGGTCGAGCCGACCGTGCTGATCGCGCTTCGGCTGCTGACGGCTGCGGTCCTGCTCGTCCCGTTCGTCGCGCTTCGCCAGGGGGCGCCCGCGTTCCGCCGGCTGCGGGCGGGATGGCAACCGGTCGTCGTGCTCGGCGCGATCAACGCGGCGATCCCGTTCACGCTGATCGCCTGGGGACAGAAGCACATCGACTCGGGCATCGCGGCGATCGCGAACGCGTCGGTCCCGATCTTCGTCGCCCTCCTCGCCATCCGCTTCCGGCCGAGTGAGAAGGTGACCGGCTCGCGGGCCGTCGGCATCGCGGCCGGGATCGTCGGCGTGGCCGTCCTCGCCGGCGCGAACCCCGAGGGCGGCTGGTGGGCAGTCGTCGGGACGCTCGCCGTGGTGGCCGCGTCCTTCCTCTACGCCGCGGGCGCGCTCTACGCGCAGACGCACGTCGAGAACCTCGAGCCGATGCTGCTCGTGACGGGCTCGACGATCGTCGGCGCGCTGATGCTCGCGCCGCTTGCTGTCGCTCAGGCACCGACCTCGATGCCCGGGTGGAAGGTCTGGCTCGCGATCGCCGTGCTCGGGATCGGCGGGATGGCGATCGGCCAGTACGTGTACTACGTGCTGCTCGGGACGCACGGCTCGACGAAGGCGGCTCTCGTGACGTACCTGCTGCCCGGGATGGCACTCGTGCTCGGCATCGTCTTCCTCGACGAGCCGCTGACGATCGCCGCCGTCGCCGGGCTCGCGCTCGTCCTGCTCGGCGTCGCGCTCGGCTCGGGGATGCTGAGGCCCTCGCGCCGCCGGCAGCCCGCGGCCGCGCACGCCCCTTGAGCATCCAGATTCGACGCGCCGAGCTCTCGGACCTCGATTTCCTGGTCGAGCTGTTCTCGCATGAGGAAGTCGAGCCGTTCCTGGCGGCCGTTCGCGTGCGCGACCCCGACGGCATTCGAGCCGAGATCGAGCGCTCGCTCGCCGAGCCCCAGGATTTCGGGCGGTTCGTGATCGAGGTCGACGGCAAGCGCGCCGGTGCGATGGGCTTCGAGGTGGCAAACCGGCGCAGCCGAGTCGCGAACCTCGGCGGCCTTGCCGTCCACCCCGACTTCCGCGGCCGCCGGGTCGCCGACGAGGCCGCGCGTCAGTTCCAGCGCCACCTGCTGTTCGACCTCGGCTACCACCGCCTGCAGATGGAGATCTACGGCTTCAACGAGCGCGCACAGACGCACGCCGAACGCGCCGGGTGGTTGCGCGAGGGCGTCAGGCGCAAGGCCTACGACCGGCGGGGCGAGTGGGTCGACGGCGTCCTCTACGGGATCGTGCGCGAGGATCTCGACTAACCGCGGGCCAAGAGGTCGAACGCGGCTTCGAGGTTGGCGCGACCCGCGCCGTGGGCGGCGACGAAGCCTGCGGGCCGCTCCGGGCGCCAAGCGGGGATGCCCGTCTCGATCACGACGGCGTCCGGCACGTCGGCGATCGGCTGCTGCCATTCGTGGCGTGCGGCGTTCTGGAGGACCACGACCAGCGGCCGGTCCGAGGCCGTGCGGGGAGGCGGTTCGTGCGGGCCGACGCGAACGATCTCGGCCCCCGGCCAGCGCTCGCTCACGAGCTCGGCGAGCCAGCGGCCTCGCGGCCCCGCGGCGACGTTCGGCGTCGCCACGAGCTCAAGGACGAGCGGGATTCCCCAGACGCGGACGTCGCCCTCGGTCTGCACTGCCCGCCTCGCGGCCTCGGCGCCCACCGAGCTCCGCGGAATGCCGTTCGGGATCGGCAGCCCGCGCACCCGCTCGAGTCTCAGCACGGATTCTGCGAGCCGCCCGGCCGAGAGCCGTCCTGAAGACACTGCAGCCTCGACGGCCGCATGGACGGGCTCGAGCGGAAGGTCGTGCCCGAGGCAGATCGCGTCGACGCCGGCCTCGAGCGCCCGGACCGCCGCCTCTTGGGGGCCTGCCAGCGCGGCCACGCCGCGCATCTCGACCGCGTCGGTGATGATCGCTCCCTCGAACCCGAGCTCCTCGCGGAGCAGCCGGATCGCCGCCGGGTTGACCGTGGCCGGCTCCGGCCCGAGGCCGGGAACGACCACGTGCGCGGTCATGATCGCGTCCACGCCGGCCCCGACCGCGGCGCGGAACGGGGCGAGATGGGCGTCGAGGTCGCCGCGCGCGACCGCCAGCTCGAGGTGGGAGTCGCCGCTCGTATCGCCGTGGCCCGGGAAATGCTTGGTGCAGGCCGCCACGCCGGCCGCGTGCAGGCCCTCGACGAACGCGACGACGTGGCGCGAGACCAGTCCGGGGTCGGCGCCGAACGAGCGCACGCCGATCACCGGGTTGTCGGGGTTCGTGTTGACGTCGGCGACCGGCGCGAAGTCGAGGTTGACGCCGACGGCGCGAAGGTCGGTCCCCAGCGCGCGCGCCACCGAGCGCGTGAGGCCGACGTCGTCGACCGTGCCGAGCGCGAGGTGGCTGGGATACGAGCTGCCGGTGGCCGCCTCCAGCCGCGTGACGTCGCCGCCCTCCTCGTCCGTGGCGATCAGGACGCCGGGTCGCGCCTCGTCGAGCGCCGCGGTCAGGCGCTCGACCTGCCGGGGGTCGCGGATGTTCTTCCCGAACAGGACGACTCCGCCGAGCCCGCGCTCGACCCAGCCGAGCAGCTCGTCGGACGCCTCGAGCCCGTCGAACCCCGGCAGCAGGCAGGCCGCGGCCAGGCCCGGTGTCATCCGCGGACGGCGCCGGCCGTCAGGCCGAACGCGATCCGGCGGTGGATGATCACGAAGAAGATCACCACGGGCAGTGCCGTCAGGGTCGCCGCAGCCATCAGCGGGCCCCACTCGGTGCCCCGAAGCGTCGTGAACGACGCGAGCCACACGGGGAGGGTCTGCTTGTCCTGGCTCTGCAGCAGGACGTAGGCGAGGATGAACTCGTTCCAGACCTGGATGAAGGCGAAGATGGAAGTCGCCACCAGGCCGGGCGCCACGAGCGGCAGCAGGATGCGGACGAAGGCGCCGAACCGTGTCGAGCCGTCGACCATAGCCGCCTCCTCCAGCTCGCGCGGGACGCCGAGCAAGAACCCGCGCAGCGTCCACACGCAGAACGGCAGCACGAAGGTCAGGTACGTGATGACGACGCCGCTCAGCTTGTCGACCTGGTGGGCGCGGCTGAGCAGGATGTAGAGCGGGATGATCAGTGCGTTCAGCGGCACCATCTGGACGCCGATGATCACGACCACGAAGGCGGCCCGGCCGCGGAAGCGGAACTTCGCCAGCGCGAGCGCCGCGAGGAACGCCAGAACCATCGACATGGCGGTCACGGCGATGACGACGATCAGGCTGTTCACGACGCTCGACCAGAAGTTCGGCCGGTTCAATGCGTTCTCGAAGTTCGAAAGCGTCGCCGGCGAGGGGACGAACTCGGGCGTGAAGTTGAGGATGTCGTACGGCTTCTTGAAGGCCGTCGAGACCATCCAGTAGACCGGAAACACCATGGCCGCGAAGACGAAGACGCCGAGCAGGTTGACGCCGATCCGGCCCGCGCGCCGCCGCCGTTTCACCGCTTCACCTCGCCGATCCTGACCATCTCGCGGATGTAGAAGAAGGTGACGACGAGCATGATCGCGACCATGACGACGGCGATCGCCGCGCCGAGCCCGTACTGCTGCGTCTTGAAGGACTCGACGAATGCGTAGACGGCCATCAGGAAGTACTCCTCCGTAGGCTGGCCTCCGCGCGCGATCCAGACCTGGTTGAAGACCTGGAAGTCCCAGATGATCGAGAGGCTGGTCAGGATGACGAAGATCGGCTTCAGGATCGGCAGCGTGATGTCGCGGAAGACTCGCGTCGGCCCGGCGCCGTCGAGCGCGGCCGCCTCGAGCAGCTCCCTCGGCACCTGGGTGAGGCCGGCGAAGAGCGTGATCGCAACGAACGGGATCGCGCCCCAGATCACGATCGCGGCGATGATCGCCAGCCCCGTGGTCGAGTTCTCGAACCAGTCGTGGTGGATGTAGTCGCCGATGTGGAGCTCGGTCAGCAGGTAGTTCACCACGCCGAACTCGAAGTCGAACATCCAGATCCAGATGTTCACCGCGACGACGACCGGCATCGCCCAGACGAGGACGAGCCCGCTGGTGAGCATCAGCCGCATGAACGGGCCGAGCCGCGCGAGCAGCAGCGCGATCAGGGTCCCGAAGAACATCGTCAGCGACACGCACACGGCCGTGAAGACGACCGTGCGGACAAGGACGTCCACGAAGAGCGAGTCACTCAGGATCGTCCGGTAGTTGTCGAGGCCGACCCAGCGGCCGTCGTGGCGGATCAGCTCGAAGAGCCCGTACTGCTGGAACGACAGCGAGCCGAGGAGGTAGAGCGGGTACGCCAGCACCGCGACGATGACGGCGACGGCGGGCGCGAGCAGGAGGTAGGGGACGGCGGCGCGGCTGATCCGGACGCCGGGACGACGGCGCCGCCGAGCCGGGAGGGCGACCGGCTCGGCGGCGGCTGTCGCAGGGGCAGCGGGAGCGTGGCTCACGTGGTGAGTCTCGCTCGTGCCGGAGGGAGGCTCAAGCTACCCCTTTGTGTTCGCTAGCTACTCCTGTTCAGCTCGCTGGTGATCGCCTGGCTGGCCTTCTT
>DATFQE010000301.1:0-4543 GCA_035264445.1 Gaiellaceae bacterium
CGTCCTCGCCGGTCGCGGTCGACGTGGTCTCCGTCTTGCCCGTCGACTCGGTCGTGCCGGTCGAGTCGAGGGTCGAGATCGAGCTCGTCGGGACCGGGTCGTCGTCGCTCGTCGTCAGCGAGCTCGCCGCGGCGACTCCGACGCCGACGAGGAGTGCTGCGATGATTCCTGCCAGAAGCTTGCTCATGGTGCCTCCTTTCCGTGTGCTTGCGGAGCCACCGTGCCCCGGCCGGCCTTACCGGCGGGCAATGCCGAGTAAGGCGCCGGCCAAGCCTTTTCCAATCTTGCGAAGATGGCTCGGATGCCGGGCCTCGTCGAAACCGCGCTCTTCGCGCGCCTGATCGATCACGCGCCGCTCTTCCCGCCGGCGCAGCTGCCGCTGCTCGAGGCGCTGGAGGAGCACAGGGAGGCGCGGAACGGTCCGCACGGCTGGATCGTGCGCAGGTTCGTGGCGCCCGCCTCCGTGCTCCCCGCCCTGAACGGCCAAGCGCTTGCTCTCTCGGTCGTCCTCGACGGCGAGCTGGCACTCGACGACCCGCGCATCGAGTCGCTCGAGGTGCCGCCGAACGGCGCCGTCCCGTCCGCAGCGATCGAGGTCTATGTGGAGGGGGCGCGCCCGCCGGTGCAAAGCCGGATCAAGGTCCGCTGCGGCCCCACGCCGCCCCCGGTCGAGGAGCTGGCCGAGCTCGTGCGCTCGTGCCGCGAGCACAGTGTTCCGTTCAAGGCCACCGCGGGACTCCACCACGCCGTCGGGCAGGATGGGCAGCACGGGTTCGTGAACCTGCTCGCCGCGGCGATCTTCGGCGACGAGGAGGCCGCGCTCGCCGAGGACGACCCTGAGGCCTTCGGTGTCGAGGACGAGTCGTTCCGCTGGCGCGACCGTGCCGCGTCGATAGCCGACGTCGAGCGCGGCCGCGGCCTCTTCGTCGCGTTCGGAAGCTGCAGCTTCTCGGAGCCCGTCGACGACCTGATCGCGCTCGGCCTCCTGGCCGCATGACCGGCTTCGGCGTCTTCTGCCGGCCCGGGGACGAGGCGAGGGTCGGCTTTCGCGCAGGCAACGACGTCCTCGACCTGTCGGCCTTGGGCGACGAGTTCCGCCGGCCGAGCCTCAACGCCTTCATGGCGGCGGGCCCGGTCGCCTGGGAGCGTGCGCTCGCGCGGATCGAGGCCGGAGAGTGCGGCGCTCTTCCGCTCGCCGAGGTCGAGCTGAAGCGCCCGTTCGAGGTCGCCGACTACGTCGACTTCTACTCCTCGCTCGAGCACGCGACGAACATGGGACGGATGTTCCGGCCCGACGCGGATCCCCTGCTGCCGAACTGGCGCCATCTTCCCGTGGGCTACCACGGGCGTGCCGGGACGGTCGTCGTCAGCGGCACCGCGATTCGTCGCCCCCGCGGGCAGGCGAAGCCGCCGGACGCGGACGGGCCCGTGTTCGGGCCGTCGAAGCGGCTGGACATCGAGCTCGAGCTGGGCTTCGTCGTCGGCGTCCCCAGCCGGCTCGGCGAGCCGGTTCACGGGGAGCGCTTCGACGAGCACGTCTTCGGCGTCGTGCTCGTGAACGACTGGAGTGCTCGGGACATCCAGGCCTGGGAGTACCAGCCGCTCGGCCCGTTCCTCGGCAAGTCGTTCGCGACGTCGATCTCGGCCTGGGTGACGCCGCTCTCCTTGCTCCGGGAGGCTCGTGTGCCGAGACCATCGCAGGAGCCAGAGCCGCTGCCGTACCTGCGCGTGGACGGGGACTGGTCGCTCGATGTCGAGCTCGAGGTCGAGCTGAACGCCGCCGTCGTCTCGCGGACGAACGCCCGTGGGCTCTACTGGTCGATGCCACAGCAGCTCGCGCACTCGACGGTCAACGGCGCATCCGTCCGCACCGGCGACCTGATGGCCAGCGGGACGATCTCCGGTCCCGAGCGCGGCACGGAAGGGAGCCTGATCGAGCTCACCCGCAACGGGGCCGAGCCGCTCGAGCTCGCCGACGGACGACGCGCGTTCCTCGAGGACGGCGACGAGGTCGTCCTGCGCGGCCGGGCCGGCGAGGTCGAGCTCGGCGAGGTGCGAGGCACGATCGAGGCCGCGGCGTGATCACGTCGGACCGGCTCGAGCTGATCCTCCTCTCGCCCCAGGCGATCGACGCGCTCCTCGAGGGCCGGCGCGCCGACGCCGAGCGCGAGCTGGACGCGCCCATTCCGGCCGACTGGCCGGACGAGCACGATGCCGGCTTCCTCCGCTATCGCCAGCGGCAGCTCGAGCGGGCGCCGCAGTCCGAGCCGTGGCTCGTGCGCGCGGTGATCCGCCGCGAGCCGACGCGCGCGATGATCGGCCACGCCGGCTTCCACGGCCAGCCGGGCGTCAACGGCAAGCAGGATCCCGACGCCGTCGAGGTGGGCTACACGATCTTCGAGCCGCACCGAGGCCGCGGGTATGCGACCGAGGCCGCGCAGGCGTTGATCGACTGGGCGGCTGCGGAAAAGGGCATCGGCCGCTTCGTCGCCTCGGTCTCGCCGAGCAACGACCCGTCGTTGGCGATCGTGAAGAAGCTCGGTTTCGTCCAGACGGGCGAGCAGTGGGACGAGGAGGACGGCCTCGAGCTCGTCTTCGAGCTCGACCGCGGGCCGAGTCAGTCGAGCAGCTCGTAGGCCGGCAGCGTCAGGAACTCGACGAAGCGTTCCTCCAGCGCCACCCGCTCGAACAGCTCGGCCGCCGGCTCCATGCCGTTGCGGACCGCGTCGACCTCCTCGCGCACGCGCTTTTGGCTGAAGCGGCGCTGACGGACCCACTGCCAGACCTGCGAGCGGGAAATCTCGGCGGTTGCCGCGTCCTCCATGAGGTTGTCGATCGCGGCGGCGCCGACGCCGTTGAGCCAGGAGTGCAGGTAGCGGACGCCGACGGAGACATTCGTCCGCAGCCCCTCGTCGGTCACGTCGCCGCCGGGAATCTCGAAGTCGAGCAGCTCGTCTGCGCTGACCGAAACGTCGTCACGTTGCCGCTCGACCTGGTTCGGCCGCTCGGCGAGGACGCCGTCGAAGATCTCGCGTGCCACCGGGACGAGGTCCGGGTGTGCCACCCAGGTGCCGTCGAAGCCGTTGCCCGACTCGCGTTCCTTGTCCTCGCGGACCTTGGCGAGCGCCACCGCGTTGACCTCCGGGTCCTTCCGCGAGGGGATGAACGCCGCCATCCCGCCGATCGCGTGCGCTCCACGCCGGTGCGTCGTCTGCACCAGCAGGTCGGTGTACGCGCGCATGAACGGGACGGCCATCGTCACCTGCGCGCGGTCGGGGAGCACGAAGTCGCTCTCCCGGAACTTCTTGATCACGCTGAAGATGTAGTCCCAGCGGCCCGCGTTGAGGCCAGCCGAGTGCTCGCGCAGCTCGTAGAGGATCTCGTCCATCTCGAACGCGGCGAGGATGGTCTCGATCAGAACCGTGGCCTTGATCGAGCCGCGCGGGATCCCGAGCTCGTCCTGGGCGAGCAGGAAGGCCTCGTTCCAGAGCCGCGCTTCGTGGTGGCTCTCCAGCTTCGGGAGGTAGAAGTACGGCCCCGTGCCGCGCTCGAGCTGCTCGCGCGCGTTGTGGAAGAGCGCGAGCCCGAAGTCGAAGATCGACGCGGACACCGGCTCGCCGTCCACGAGCACGTGGCGCTCCGGCAGGTGCCAGCCGCGCGGCCGCACGACGAGCGTCGCGATCTCCTCGTTCAGGCGGTAGCTCTTCTCACCCTGATCGAGCGAGATCGTCCGCCGGACCGCGTCGCGGAGGTTTCGCTGGCCGTCGACGACGTTTTTCCACGACGGCGAGGTCGCGTCCTCGAAGTCGGCCATGAAGACGCTCGCGCCCGAGTTGAGCGCGTTGATCATCATCTTCCGGTCGACTGGGCCTGTGATCTCGACGCGGCGGTCCTGGAGGTCCGCGGGTGGCGGGGCGACCCGCCAGTCGCCCTCGCGGACGTTTCGCGTCTCGGCCAGGAAGTCCGGCCGAGCGCCGCCGTCGAGCTCCCGCTGCCGCTCGCCCCGGCGCTCGAGCAGCTCGAGCCGCCGAGGGCCGAGCTCGCGCTGAAGCAGCTCCACGAACGCGAGCGCGTCGCGGCTGATGATCTCGGCGTCGGCCGGGGCGACGACCTCCGGAGCCGTGGTCACCCCTGCGAGGCGGCCTCGAACTGCGCCTCTTCGGTGGAGCCCTCGAGGGCCAGTGTCGAGCTCTGTCCGCCTGAGACTGCTTCCATCACCGCGTCGAAGTATCCCGCGCCGGCGTCGCGCTGGTGGCGCGTGGCGGTGTAGCCGTCGGCCTCGAGCGCGAGCTCGCGCTCCTGGAGCTCGACGTACGCCGGCATGCCCTGGGCCGCATAGCCCTTCGCGAGCTCGAACATCGACTCGTTCAGGGCGTGGAAGCCGGCGAGGGTGATGAACTGATAGCGGTAGCCGAGCTCGGCGAGCTCGCGCTGGAAGCGCTCGATCTCGGCGTCGCTCAGGTGCTTGCGCCAGTTGAAGCTCGGGGAGCAGTTGTAGGCGAGGTACTTGCCCGGGTGCTCGGCGTGGATCGCCTCGGCGAAG
>DATFQE010000302.1:0-4347 GCA_035264445.1 Gaiellaceae bacterium
AGTCCTCGAGACCTCCGTGAGCGCCGTCGAAACGCTGCTGTTCCGAGCGCGGCGCGCCCTGCGCGAGCAGCTGGAGGGCAGCCTCACGTGCGGTCAGGCCGAGCTCACGCTCGCGCGCCGGCTGGAGGGGACGATCACGCCGGGCGAGCGCGGAGCACTTCGCGCGCATCTGCGCGAGTGCAAGGAGTGCGCGGCGCTCGAACGTCGTCAGCGCGCTCACCGCACGGCGCTCAAGACGAGCCTGGGCACCGTCCCGTTGCCCGCCTCGCTCCAGACCTTCTTCGGCGGCGGCGCCGCGACGGTCGGCGGCGGGATCGCGCTCGCCGGCACCGGTGTGGCCGGGAAGGTCGCCGCGGTCGTGGCTGCCGGAGCACTCGCCGTCGGCGCGGGCCAGGCGGTCGAGGCCGTCACCACGAATCCGGACACGCGGAAGCCCGAGCATGCTCTCGATCACCACGCGACCGCGAGGTTTTCCGCGGTCGCGCACGTCCAGCGGGCCACGCCCGCAGCCGGCCGTTCGGCGACGGCGCCCAAGGCCCAGGCTCGAACGATCGCGCTCGAGCCGGCAGGACGGGGTGCCGCGCACCGCCGCTCGCTACGCCGCTCGGACCTCGAGCCCGCCGACGAACCCGCCGCGGCGCCTACCGGAGCCAAGCAGCCGGCATCACCGACGGTCGCTCCGCCGGCCTCGCCGGTTCCTCAACCGCCGGCCGTCGTGCCGCCGGCGCCGAACCTCCCCGTGCCGCCGCCGCCGAACCTCCCCGTGGCGCTGCCGCCGCCGCCACCCGTCGAAGTCCCGAAGCTGCCGACCGCGCCGCCTCCGCCGCCGGTCGAGCTGCCGAAACTCCCGCCGCCCCCTCCGCTGCCGCCGTTGCCGCCGTTGCCGCCGCCACCTCTTCCCTAAATCGTCCTCGGAGCAATTCTTCGGCGGGCAGCAAGTTCTTCGCCTGGGCGGCATCTATCCGGGGATGACGCCGCTTCTCGCGCAGATGCGGCGCGGGGACCGCGCATTCGAGCGCCTCTACCGCCGTCGGGTGGCCGACGTCTACCGGTACGCGCTCGCGGTGCTGCGCGACCCGGCCCAGGCCGAGGAGGTCACGCAGCGCACGTTCGTCGACGCATACCGCGCGTTCGCTCGCGGCGACCGCCCGCGCCACGTCCGCTCCTGGCTGCTCGGCCTCGCCCACGCCGCCTGCCGCGAGCGCGCCCGCGCCGACCCCGACGACGAAGACCATCCGCTCGGCGCCGCGGACCGTGCGCCGACGCCTGCGGAGATCAGACGTGCGCTCGTCCACCTCCCGTTCAACCAGCGGGCGGCGCTCGTCATGCGCGAGCTCGAGCGGCGCTCCTATGTGGAGATTGCGGAGGTACTCGCGCTGGCGCCGGCCGACGTGGAGACGCTCGTGTTCGAAGCGCGACGCGCTCTGCGCGAGCACTTCGAGGGAGTACTGACCTGCCACCAGGCGGAGCGCGCGATCTCGCGCAGTCTCGACGGCCGCCTCGCGCGCTCGGAGCGAAAGCCGCTGAAGCGCCACCTGAGCGAGTGCGCCGACTGCGCCCGCTTCGCGCGAAGCCAGCGCGCGCAGCGCTCTGCGTGGAAGGTCCTCGCGAACGTGCCGGTGCCCACCTCCCTCCGCTCGTTCTTCGGGCCGGGCGGAGTCATGGGAGCGCGATCGCGCTCGCCCCGGTGCCGCCGCGGCCCGTGCCGCTCCCGCCGCCGCCGCAGCGTCCCTAGGCGGTTACACGCCGGACGAGAGCGGGTAGGCTCGCTCCGCGATGAGTATGTTGAACAGGCGAAACGCCGTCCTCGGCTGGACGGTCTGGCAGGTCGGCAAGCGTGTCGCGAAGAAGAAGGCGCGCGACGCGGTGCCCGGGCGCAACGGCGATTCGATGCGGCCGAACAAGGGCGCGATCGCGACCGGGGTCGCAGCCCTCGGCGGCGCCGCTTGGGTCTGGCGGAAGCGCCGCTCGGCCGACGACGTCACCGACGTCACGACGTCGTAGCGTCTTCGCGCAAATTGCGCGAACTTCGTCCCGCGAGGTCTTGCGAGGAGACCCCCGGTTTCGTAGGTTGCCGCTTGCGCCGAGCACGGAGCGCGACTAGGTCGAAGCCGTACCGAGTGGTCGTAGGCGGAAGCCCAAAGCCAGTCGAGACGGTGGACGAAAGCGCAACCGGCTCGGCGAATTTCTGGTCCGACACGGCCTGATAGGGTCGCGCGGCGATGCGGATCGAGTCCTCCGTCACGTCGATCACCTGGATCCCCTCCGAGGCGATCAAGGGGATGACGAAGCTGCCGTTCGAGATGGGCATCGCCCACTACGACGACCCGCCCCCGGACAAGCTGGACGACATCGACGCCCTGCGCGAACGGGACGCGTTCCGCGAGGCCAACGTCCTCCATGCCTACGTCGAGGTCGAGGACGGCAAGGTTGTCAACGCCGGCCACCTGGGCCGCGGTCTGATCGGCGTCACGCGCCTGAAGCTGGGCCCGAAGGAGCTGACCTTCCCCGCGGTCAAGTACCCGGTGCTGCAGAGCGAGCCGGAGATCGGCCCGAACTGGGTGCGGTTCACGCAGACGGCGGGCGGCCGGATGGGCCTGCCCGCGCCGAGGCGCGTCCGCGGCAAGAAGCTCTTTCAGCTCGCGAGTGCCTCGGCGTGGACGACGCTCCAGCTCGTCGTTTACACCGACGGCAACGCGAAGGCCGCACTCGTCGGCGCGAGCCCGTTCCCACGCCATTGGGTCTACGACCACGCGGGCCAGCTGGTCGAGAAGTCTGGCTCGATCGACTTCGACGCCTGGTACCGCGAGGTCTACGGGTCGAAGACGCCGTGGGGCGAGAGCGACTGGACGACGCTCGTCACACCGGCGGAGTCGGAGCTCGAGCGCGAGCTTTCGGCCTCGGTGATGCGGACCGGCGCGAAGCTCGAACGACGGCGGCTCGTCGAGGGCGACACCCTCGTGCGCGAGGGTGACGAAGGGCGCGACCTGTTCCTCATCCTCGACGGCGTGTTCTCGATCGAGCGCGACGGCAAGCCGGTCGCCGAGGTCGGGCCGGGCGCGATCCTCGGCGAGCAGGCGCTGCTCGGGGACGGCAAGCGCACGGCAACCGTCGTGGCGACGACGAACGCGCGCATCGCGGTGATCCCGCCGGACGCGATCGACGTCTCGAAGCTAGGCGAGCTCTCCGAGGGCCGCGACTAGCCGCTCGAGGCCTTCGTCGAGGGTCGCGTCGTCGACGGCCAGCGAGAGTCGGGCCAGACGTGCACCGCGCGAGCCGAACCCCTCGCCCGGCGCGAGCGCCACGCGCGCCTCGCTGAGCAGTCGCTCCACAGTCACGCCGTCCGGGAGCGCCATCCAGACGTAGAACGTGCCCTCGGACACCGCCTCCAGCGGCAGCGCCTCGAGCACCCGGTCGCGCCGCGCCTGATAGCGATCGCGCCGCTCGTCGACCGAGCCCTGCGGGCCGGTCAGCGCCGCGATCGCCGCCTCCTGGAGCGGCGCGAAGATTCCCGCGCGCGCGTGGTTCGACAGCATGTCCATCCGCGTCACGACCTCCGGATTGCCGACCACGAACCCGAGCCGCCAGCCGGCCATTCCGTACGTCTTCGACATCGAGAACATCTCGACGCCGACCTCACGCGCGTCAGGCGTCGCGAGGAAGCTCTCCCGCGGCCGTCCGTCGAAGACGAGATCGCCGTAGGCGAAGTCGTGGACGACGGCGGCGCCGGTCTCGTGCGCATACTCGACGGCTTCCCCGAAGACGCCCTCGGGCGCGCAGACCGCGCACGGGTTCGACGGGTAGTTGAGGAAGACCGCGGCGACCTCGTCGCGGGGCGCTTCGTCCCAGGCGGGCCGGCCGTCCTCCAGTGGCAGCGTCCCGATCTGCGCCGCCGCCACCGCGACCCCGGAGGGGTAGTCCGGGTAGCCCGGGTCGGGGAGCACGACCGTCGAGCCGCGCTCGGCGAGCGCCACGCAGAGCTCGACGATCGCCGTCTTCGTGCCGGGCACGACGGAGACTTCGCGCTCGGGATCGAGCTCGACGCCGTACTCGGAGACGTAGCGGTCGGCGATCGCCTCGCGGAGCCGGGTCAGCCCGCGAAACGGCGCGTAGCCGTGCGCGCGCGGATCCCGCGCGGCCTCCGCCAGAGCGTCGACGACGTGGGCTGGAGGGCCGACCTCGGGATTGCCCCGTCCGAGGTCGAGAAGCGGCTCACCGGGCTCGGCGCGGGCCGCGGCCACGCGCGTGAGCAGCCACGTGAAGTACTGCTCGGGGAGCCGCTCTAGCCGAGCAGGGCGGGGGCGCACCAGCGGATGGTACGCCCCCGCGCTCAGCCGCTCGCCTTAC
>DATFQE010000303.1:0-5475 GCA_035264445.1 Gaiellaceae bacterium
GGCCTCGGCAACGTCGTGCTCATGAAGGACGACCTCTTCGCGAGCAAGCTGGAGTCGTCTTCGTTCGACCTGGTCCACGCTAGGTTCCAGATCGCACCGCTGGGTCGTGGACCAGACCAGATCGCCAACCACGTCCAACTCCTCCGGCCGGGCGGCACGGTGGCGCTGGAGGAGTGGGATGTGAGCTCGTGGAATTTCAACCCTCCTGTCCGTGCGCTGGACAGCCTGGTCGAGCTCATCGGGCAGTCGTTTGCACAGTCCGGCGGAGACATGCACGTCGGCCGCAAGCTGCTCGACCTGCTCCGCGGCTTCGATATCGAAGGGAACGTCAGAGCCGAGGTCTTGGCGCTTCCTCCGGGACATCCCTACCTGCGGCTGCCCCTCCAGTTTGCCGCCGCCTTGGAAGAGCGGCTGCTCTCCATAGTCACGGTCGACGAGCTGGAGCAGCTTCGAAAGGAAAGCGACGCCGAACTCGGGGAGCCGGGCCGGTGGGGCACCACCTTCACGCTCGTGCAGTGCTGGGGCCAGAGCGCGGCGTAGCCCAATCAACGTCTCAGCTGCAAGCGTTCTGCAAGCATCGGGCTTCCGCCGCGATGTCACCGTGTTCCGCCTAAATGCAACGGCTGAGGGGCATTCTGGCTCGGGGCCTGCATTTAGGCGGAATACGGCGGAACGCGTTTACACAATCGAGGCGGCTCATAACCCGGAGGTCGCAGGTTCAATCCCGCCCCCGCTACTCCCAAGGGCCTCGGAAACGGGGCCTTTCGGTTACTGAGCACGACCCGTGGCGACCACACTTTCGGAATCACGGTAGAGGAAGATCGGCGATCGGCTCCGTTGCTGCGGCGAGCTGACGGCACCTGCGTGGCGCGGGCTCTATGCTCCTCCGCGCCGCTCACGCGCGGCCGTCGAAGGAGAGGGAAATGACGTTCCGTCCGCCATTCGCGAGCCGCGACTTCCCGACGGCTTGAACTTTCCGGCCACACTTGCCGAGAAGCTCGTCTTCCCGGGCGACCGGGCTGGGACGAGGCGCGCCGGCCTTGGAACCTCGCCGTCGATCAGCGACCCGTTGCCGTGGCACTTCCCGAGTCCGTCGAGGACGTGATGGCGGTCGTCGAGCTCGCGGGCCGCAAGGGGCTCCGAATCGCCGCGCAGTGCACGGGTCACAACGCAGCGCCGCTGGGGTCGCTCGAGGGGACGATCCTCCTCAAGACCTCGCGCATGAGGCGCGTCGAGATCGACCCCGTCGCGCGCACCGCACGCGTCGAGGCGGGCGTCCTCTGGGCCGAGGTCAGCGAGGCTGCGGCCGAGCACGGGCTCGCGCCGCTGGCCGGGACCTCGCTGGACGTCGGCGTCGTCGGCCACACACTCGGCGGAGGCGTCTCGTGGCTTGCGCGCATGTACGGCCTGGCCTCGAACAGCGTCGTCGCCGTCGAGCTCGTCACCGCGGACGCCGGATTCGTGCGCGCCGACCGCGACAACGAGCCGGAGCTCTTCTGGGCCCTCCGCGGCGGCGGCGGCTCGTTCGGGATCGCGACCGCACTCGAGTTCGCGCTCTTCCCGGTCACCGAGGTCTACGCCGGCGTGCTGTTCTGGCCGATCGCGCGGGCCGCCGAGGTCCTCGCCGCCTGGCGCGAGTGGGTCGACACGGTGCCCGACGAGGTCACGTCCGTCGGGCGGCTGCTCCAGTTCCCGCCGATCCCCGACCTGCCCGTGTTCCTCCGCGGGCGCTCGTTCGTGGTCGTCGAGGCCACCGTCCTCGCGGACGAGGCGGTGGCCTCAGAGATCATGGGGACGCTGCGCAATCTCGGCCCGGAGCTCGACACCTTCAGCTTGATCGCGCCGACCTCCCTGACCGCGCTCCACATGGATCCGGAGCACCCGGTTCCGGGCGCCGGCGACGGCGGCATGCTGTCCGACTTGACGGCGGAGGCGATCGACGCCATGGTCGAGACGGTCGTGGGATCACCGCTCCTCACGTTCGAGCTCCGGCATCTCGGCGGCGCGCTCGCCGTGGCAGCGCCAGAGCACGGGGCGCTCGCATTGCTCGAGGGCCGGTTCGTCTACTTCGCGGCCGGGATCGCCCCCACGCCCGAAGCGAAAGTGGCGGTCGAGACCCATGTCGAGCTCGTCAAGGCCGGGCTCGAGCCGTGGGACGCCGGAAGGACGTTCGTGAGCTTCATGGAGAAGCCGACTAACCCACGCCGCTTCTACGCGAAGGACACGTACCGGCGGCTCCGGGCGATAAAGGCCCGCGTCGACCCGCGCGACCTGTTCCGCGCAAACCACCCGATCTGATTCGGCGAAAACGCGCCCACGAGCGTTCGATGCCTGGAACGCGTGCTCATCTGTGCGAGCTGTGGACGGGAGAATCCGGTAGGCGTCAGCTTCTGCAACGGCTGTGGTGCGGCGCTCGCGATGACTGCCTGGTTGCGTCCACACCTGTGCAGTTCGAGCACGCTCGGGATACGGATGGAGTCCTGGGTCGCCGCGATCAACGAGGGGACGCTTGAGCTTGTCCGCGCGGAGGTGGACGACGCCGCGTTCAGCAGGCGTCCGCGGAGGCGCCGCCTGCTCGGGGTTGAGGAAACGGTGGCGATCGCCCTCGACGCCCTTCAGTAGCGTCGACTTACCGGCCCGTTGCGCCCGATCAGGCAGCTAAGCGAACCGCGCGCGACGTCAAAAACGGCGGCCCTCAGCCCTTTGCTACCCGTCGGCTCGGGAGTACGATCGGCGTCCGGTGCTCGTCGGTAGGCAGGAGGAGCTGCGACAGATCGGCGAGCTACTCGCCGCCGCAAAGCGGGGACGCAGCGGCGCGCTCGTCCTCGTGGGCGAGCCGGGCATCGGGAAGTCCGCCTTGCTCAGAGAAGCAGCGAGGCGTGCACGCGGTATGCGCATCGTGCGTGCATCCGGCGTCGAGTCGGAGAGCGAGCTGCCGTACGCCGGCCTGCTCACGTTCACCCGTCCGGTCGCCGCGCTCGTGCCGTCGCTACCCAAGCCGCAGGCACAAGCACTCACCGCCGCGCTCGCGCTGGGTTCCGCGCCGCCGGCCGACCCCTTGGCTGTCTGCGCCGCCACGCTTGGCCTGCTCGCTGCGGCGGCGGAGGACGAGCCGGTGCTCGGAGTGGTGGACGATGCTCAGTGGCTCGACGCCGAGACGGCTCTCGCGATCGGCTTCGCCGCACGCCGGTTGGGCGACGAGCGGGTCGCGATCCTGATTGCACTCCGTGACGGAGAGGTATCGGCCTTCTCCGCAGGCTTCGACCGACTCGTCGTTCGCGGACTCGAGCCCGATCATGCAAGCGAGCTCCTCGACGGTCGGGTCGCCAGCTCTGCGGCGCGGCGGCTGGCCGAGCTGACGATGGGCAATCCGCTGGCGATGATCGAGCTGGCCGACGACCTTTCGGACGGCCAGCGCGCCGGTCTCGACCAAATCGCCGAGCCGCTTCCCGTGGGCGAGGCGCTCGAGCATGCTTTCGGAGGACGGTTGAGCCGGCTTCCTGAGTCCGTCCGGGCGGCGGTCGTGGTCGCAGCCGCGGCCGGCAGCCGGGACGACGTCGCGACGCTCGAGCGCGCGTGGTCGCGCCTCGGTGCTCGCCCGGACGAGCTGGCCGACGCGGAGCGGTCGCGAATCATGTCGATCGAAGCCGGCCGTCTGCACTTCCGGCATCCGCTCGTGCGCGCCGTGGCGTACGGGGCGGCGTCTGCGCCGGACCGTCGCGCGGCGCACGCGGCGCTCGCAGCCGCGCTCGACGGTGGCGCCCTCGCCGACGAACGCGCCTGGCACGTCGCTCTCGCGGCGGCAGGCCCGGATGAGGAGGCTGCGGCCACGATCGAGGCCGTCGGCCGCCGAGCCCAGGGACGCAGCCGGCGCGCCGCGCTACGGGCGCTCGTCCGCGCGGCGGCGCTCACGCCCGACGGGAAGCGGAGGACGCAACGCCACCTGGCCGCCGCCCGCGCAGCAACCGAGGCCGGCGCCTGGGACGACGCTGCCGCGCTGCTCGACAGCTCGGAGGCGTCGGCCCCCGCGAGCGAGTCGGCGACGGAGCAGCTGTATCTCCGCGCGGTCGTGGCGAGCAAACGCGACGGCGATCCTGCCGCCGCCGAACTGCTCGAGCGAGCGGCGGCCGAGCTCGCCCGGGACGATCCCGCGCGCGCAGCGGTCGCCGAGGTGCAGGCTGCGGAGGTTTGGATGGAGTGGGTCGAATACGAGCGGGCGCTCGCGGCGGCCGAGCGGGCATCGGCGCTGCCGTTCGAGCGCGGCGGCAAGACGGAGCTCGCGGTGCTCCTCTTGCGGGGCGACACCGCCGGCTGGGCCGGGCGCTTCGAGGAGGCCGCCGCGTACTGGCGCCGTGCGGCCGAACTCGGGGATGCGGACGATCCCGACCAGATGCGGATCGCCGGCGAAGCGCTCTTCTCCGCCGGCGACGACGACGGTGCGCTACGACTGCTGAGCCGAGCCGAGTCGCTCGCTCGCGAGAGTGCTGCGCTCGGCACGCTGACGATCGTGCTCGAGCTGCTTGCGCTTTCCCAGACCCGCGCCGGCGATCTCCATCCGGCGCATGCTGCCGCCACCGAGTGCGTCGAGCTGATGCGCGCCATCGGTCAACGGTCGGAGCGGGCGAAGGCCCTCGGCATCCTTGCCTGGATCGAGGCGATGCTGGGCCGTGAACGCGAGTGTCGAGCCCATGTCAAAGAGGCGCACGCGGCCTTGCGTGACCTCGGCTACGACGAGCCGCCAACAAGCTCGGGCGTCGGTCTGCTCGAGCTCTCGCTTGGGCGTGCTGAGGCCGCGGTCGAGGCGCTGAGCGCGTCACTGAGATTGCGTCGCGAGCGCCTCGACGCGGAGATGATTGCGCCACGGCCGATCCTGCCGTCGCTCATCGAGGCGCTCGCGCGCGCAAGCAGAACCGAGGAGGCGGAGGCGCTGCTCTCGGACCGGGTGACCGCGGCGCGACGGACGGGCCGCCCCCATGCGATCGCCGCGTTCCTTCGGTGCGCGGGCGTCCTGCACGCTGACGAAGCGTCGTTCCGCGAGGCGCTCGAGTGGCACGATCGCTGGCCGAACCGATGGGAGCGCGCGCGAACCGAGCTCTGCTACGGCGAGCTGCTGCGGCGGCTGAAGCGCCGCGCTGACGCCCGCGGGACCCTCCGGGCCGCACTCGAGGGCTTCGAGGCCGTCGGCAGCGAGCTCTGGGCCGATCGCGCACGGGCCGAGCTCCGGGCGACCGGTGAGCGCGCGCGTCGGCGCGACCCGTCGACCCTCGACGAGCTGACCCCGCAAGAGCTCCAGGTTGCAGGACTCGTCGCAACCGGCCTGACGAATCGAGACGTCGCCGCGCGGCTCTTTCTGAGCCCCAAGACGATCGAGACGCACCTTGCGCACATCTTCCGCAAGACGGGAGTGCGAACCCGCGCCGAGCTCGCGCATCGGTTCAGGGATTCACCCGATTCGATCGCGGCGCCCACCTCGTA
>DATFQE010000304.1:0-3394 GCA_035264445.1 Gaiellaceae bacterium
TGAACTGGAGCGAGCCGACGAAGTAGACGATGCCGGCGACCGCCGAGCCCGCGAGTTGCACGAATCCGGGCAGCGACGCGACGACGAAGCACGCCGACCCGCCCGCGAACAGGAGCGCCATCCACCGCGTCGCGGATTCCGCGCGTCCGGTCATCAGCGGACCACGCTCATCCGTATTGGACGATGCACGCGATCGCGTCCCGGGGCGAGACTCGCAGCGCCGAACGACAAAAGGAGCCTTCCATGACGGTCACGCCGGACGCCCCGCTCTTCACGCTCGAGGGCAACCGAGTCCCTCGCCACGAGCTGCCGGCCGGTGAGCTGCCGCCCGACGTCGCGTACCAGATCATCCATGACGAGCTGATGCTCGACGGCAACGCGCGCCTGAACGTGGCGACCTTCGTGACGACGTGGATGGAGCCGCAGGCCGAGGCGCTGATGGCCGAGTGCCTCGACAAGAACATGATCGACAAGGACGAGTACCCGCAGACGGCGGAGCTGGAGATGCGCTGCGTCAACATGCTCAGCCGGCTGTGGCACGGGCCCGACCAGGGTGTGGGCTGCTCGACGACCGGCTCCAGCGAGGCCGCGATGCTCGGCGGGCTCGCCCTGAAGCGCCGCTGGCAGAAGCGGCGCGCCGCCGCCGGGGAGCCGACCGACAAGCCCAACCTCGTCATGGGCATCAACGTGCAGGTCTGCTGGGAGAAGTTCGCCAACTACTGGGACGTCGAGATGCGGCTCGTTCCGATGGAGGGCGACCGCTACCACCTCTCGGCCGCGGAGGCCGTCGCCCGCTGCGACGAGAACACGATCGGCGTCGTGGCGATCCTCGGCTCGACGTTCGACGGCTCGTACGAGCCGATCAAGGAGATCTGCGACGCGCTCGACGACCTCGAGACCCGCACCGGGGTGGACGTGCCCGTGCACGTCGACGGCGCGTCCGGCGCCTTCGTCGCGCCCTTCCTCGACACCGAGCTCGAGTGGGACTTCCGACTGCCCCGCGTGAGCTCGATCAACGCCTCGGGCCACAAGTACGGCCTCGTCTACCCCGGTGTCGGCTGGGCCCTCTGGCGCGATACGGAGTCGCTTCCCGCGGACCTCGTCCTGTGGGTCAACTACCTGGGCGACAACATGCCGACCTTCGCGCTCAACTTCTCGCGCCCCGGCGCGCAGGTCGTGGCCCAGTACTACAACTTCCTCCGGCTGGGGTTCGACGGCTATGCACGCGTTCAGAGCTACGCCCGCGAGGTCGCGACGAGCCTCGCCGCCCGGATCGAGGAGCTCGGTCCCTTCGAGTTGATCACGCGCGGAGACGAACTGCCGGTCTTCGCGTTCACGCTCAAAGACGAGGTCGACAACTACACGGTGTTCGACGTCTCGAACGCGATCAGAGAGCGCGGCTGGCTCGTGCCTGCCTACACGTTCCCCGAGAACCGCACCGACCTCGCGGCGCTCCGTGTCGTCGTCAAGCGCGGCTTCAGCCACGACGTGGCCGACCTCCTCGTCGCCGATCTCAAGCGTCAGCTCCCGCGCCTCGAGAAGCAGCCGCACCCCTGCACGAGGGCACGGCAACGAGCTTCCACCACTGAGTCTGTTACGCGGGTGCGCTCACGCGCGTCGGCTCGAACGAGTGCAGCTCGTCTTGCCCGGGCTGAATCACGCCCCAACTGGATTCGGGCACCTCGTTCCACGCGCCGACGAGGCTCCCGAGCGGCTCCGAGACCACCAGCCGTGATTCCTCACCGAGGTCCTGGAGCCGGGCGTCGTCGGGATACAGCATGCGCAGGGTCTCGACCGCGGTGCTGAAGAAGAGCGAGCGTGCCCGCCCAGCGCTGGCGTAACGGAACGCCCAGATGCTCTCGCCGTTCGACGTGGCCACGGTCATCTGGATCGGGTGCTCGACGCCGTGGCGCCGCCCCGTCGCCTCGATGAACCCGACCGCGTCCTGCACCGCGCGAGGCGGATCGTCCTCGAGGCCCAGGGTCAGCGCGAGGTAGAAGAAGATTTCCGAGTCGGTCGACCCCTGGATCTCCGGATACAGGGCCGGGTCGATCGCGAGCACGAGGTCGCGCTTGACCTTCGGCAGGTCGTAGATGACGCCGTTGTGCATCCAGAGCCAGCGGCCGTACCGGAACGGATGGCAGTTCGTCAGCTGAACGGGCGTGGCCGTGGCGGCCCGGATGTGTGCGAACACGAGCGGCGACTCGATGTGGGCCGCCAGCTCGCGCAGGTTCCGGTCGTTCCAGGCCGGCTCGATGCTGTGGAAAACGCCGGGCGCGTCGCCCACGCCGTACCACCCGATCCCGAATCCGTCGCCGTTCGTCGTCTCGGCGCCCAGGCGGGAGTGCAGGCTCTGGTCGATCAGCGAGTGCTTCGGCTCGTAGAGCAGCCGTTCCAGCCGGACGGGCGAGCCTGAGTATGCGAGCCAGCGGCACACGTGCTCATGCCTCCCGCAGGCGGGAGCCGCCGTAGACGGCCAGCGCGTAGATGATCAGGATGTCGACCGCGAACATCGTCAGCGCCCAGAACGGGTAGGCCGGCAGGAACAGGAGCTGCCCGATCGCGTTCAGGCCCGCCACGCCGATGCCGAACCACGTGGCCGCCTCGCTTCCTCTGACGATCCCGAATGCGGCCAGGAGCTGGAGGACGCCGAGAACGAGCATGATCCAGCCCCACGTCTTGAGGTCGCTGAAGACGAACTTGTGCTCGCCGACGTACACCCTCGAGTCGGCGATCGCGAGGATGCCCTGGATCGTGTTCCACGACCCCGCGAGGCCGAGCATCGAGGCGGCGAAGAGGATCCAGCCGCCCCCGCGGATGCCCTCGTACCCGGAGGCGTCGACGCGCGTGTATCCCTGCGAAGCCATGCGTTCACTCTCCTTTCCGGGCTCAGATCTGGATCTCGGCCATGTCGTCGGCAGGGCCGATTTCGCTCATTTTTCGTCTCCTCTTGTTTCAGGCAAGCGCCTTGGCCTTGATGGCGTCGAACTCCGTCTGGCTGATCGCGCCGCTGTCGAGGAGGGCCTTGGCCCGCTCGATCTCCGCGGCGGCCCCACCTTCGGTTGCCACCGAACGGACGTACTCGTCCATGTCCTGTCTGGCCGCCGTCGCTTGTTCGACGTTCCGGCGCGCCATGTCGTCCGCGTTCGCGATCAGATACACGAAGACGCCCAGGAATGGAACGAAGAGGATGAACAGGAGCCAGATCGTCTTCTTTGCGCCGCTCGCGTCACGGCGGCGGAAGACGTCCCCGACGATGTGGAACAGCAGGATGAACCACGCCACCCACAGGAAGAAGACGAGCATGCTCCACAGCGCGTCGATGAACGTGTAGTCGGCAAGAACCATTGGGAAAGCCTCCCGGGTCGAGAACGGAGCTTGTGGTGACCAGCCT
>DATFQE010000305.1:0-5711 GCA_035264445.1 Gaiellaceae bacterium
GCGAGCATGCGGTACTCGTCGCGTCGCTCGAGAGCGCAGGCGTCGAGGTGGTGCGTCTCCCGGACATCGTCGACGAGCACGGCCGGCGCGCACTCGAGCAGAATCCGAACCACGTCTACACGCGCGACGCGGCGATCACGCTTCCCTGGCTGCCCGGCCGTTTCGTGCGAGGAGCGATGCGGCGGCCCGTGCGGCGGAGCGAGCCGGACGTGCTCGCGTCCGCACTCGGGGCGATCGGGCTGGAGGAGATTCTCGCTCCGCTGGACTGCTTTCTGGAAGGCGGTGACGTGATTCCGCTGGCGCACGAGGGCCGGCGCGCCCTCCTCGTCGGGTTCGGGCCGCGTAGCTCCCGCGACGGGATCGACGTCCTTTGGCGGCATCTGCACCCGTGGGCGCTCGACGAGATCGTCGGCATCGAGATCGACCCGGAGCGGATGAACCTCGACGGCGTGCTCGTCCCGGTGGCGGACGACACGGTCATCGTCGACCGCAGCAGCATCGTGCGGAGCCTCGTCCTCGACGCGACCGGCGAGCGGCCGAGCGACGTCCTCGAACTGCTCTCTGAGCGGGGCCAGCAACCGCTCGACGTCACACGAGAGGAGGCGACGGCACTGCAGGCGTGCAACTGCGTCTGCCTCGGCGGTCGGCGCGTGATCGCATACGACCTTTGCGAGCGCGTGGCCGAGGACCTCCGCGACCGCGACATCGACGTACGTACCGTCCCGGGCGGGGAACTGATCAAGGGCACGGGCGGGCCGCGCTGCATGACGCGGCCGCTCTACTGCTGACCTCCCTCTAGCCGCCGGGCGTCCGACCGCCGAGGATGGTCGCAAGCACGCCGAAGTCGATGTTGCCACCCGAGACGACGCACACGACCTTGCCTCCGCCGGCGCGCCCGGAGAGCGCGACAGCCGTCGCCAGGGCGCCCGCTCCTTCCGCGATCACGCGCGCACGTTCTGCGATCAGCCGGACGGCGGCGGCGGTGTCGTCCAGCGTGACCGGGAAGGCACCGTCGACCAGCGGTTCGGCGAGCGCCCACATGCGCGGGAGGAGCGCCCGCGCGCCCGAGCCGTCGACGAACGACGGCCGGTAGTCAACGTCCTGTGGCGAGCCCGCCGCCAGCGTCGCCGTCACGGGCGCGCCGGTCTCCGGCTCGGCCACGTAGACCCTGACCGCCGGGCCCAGCGCCTTGATCGCGCTCGCGATGCCCGTCGTCAGGCCGCCGCCGCCCCACGGGATGACCACGGTGTCCGCATCGGGCAGGTCCTCGAGGATCTCGAGGCCGATCGTCCCGTTCCCTGCCATCACCGAGTCGTCCTCGACCGGATGCACGAAGAGGCCGTCGACGCCCTCGAACCGATGCTGCTCGATCGTCTCCCACCAGCGCTCGAACGGGACCTTGACGACCTCGCCGCCGAGGCGGGCGATCGCGGCCAGCTTCGTCTCCGGCGCGTGGTCGGGAACGACGATCGTGCACGGCACACCCACCTCGCGGGCCGCCCACGCCAGCCCCTGGGCCATGTTGCCGGCGCTCGCCGTGAGAACGCCGTTCGCGAGCTCCTCGGTGGAGGCGTTTCGCACCGCGTTGTAGGCCCCGCGCAGCTTGAAGGAGCCGATCGGCTGCAGGTTCTCGAGCTTCAGGTAGATCTCCGCCGGCGCCTCGGGCGCGTTCAGCCGGACGAGCGGCGTGCGGATCGCCGTCCCGGCGATCGTCTCGCGCGCAGCCCGGATCTGCCCGAGCGGGATCAGAAGGCGACCTCGGTGCCGAGGCCGCTCCCACGGGCACGCTCGACGACGTACTGGGCGGCCGCGAGATCCTCGACCGCGAGGCCGAGCGACTTGAACACCGTGAGCTCTCCGTCCGACGTGCGGCCGGGAGCCGCGCCGACGAGGACGTCGCCGAGCTCGGCCCGGATGTGCCCCGGAGCGATCGCGCCGTCGCGGAGGGCGATCAGATAGTCGCCGGACTCGTTCTCCGTCGACTCGCGCCGGTCGACGAAGAGCGACGCGGCCGCGACAGTCTCGGAGTCGAGCTCGCGTGTGGTCGGTATCGACGACCCGACGGCGTTCACGTGCGCACCGTCGTCAAGCCACTCCCGCTGGACGACCGGCGTCGGCGAGGACGTGGCCGTCACGATCACGTCGGCTCCGCGGACGGCGTCCTCGGCGCTCTCGACCGCCTCGACGGGGAACGGCACGCCCGCCTCGGCCGCGAGGCGCTCGGCGTTCGCCGACGTGCGGCTCCAGATCCGCGCACGCGCGACCGGGCGGACGGCTGCCATCGCCTGGAGGTGCGACCGTGCCTGGACGCCCGCGCCGAGGATCGCCAGCTCGCGCGCATCGTCCCGCGCGAGCGCGCGAGTCGCCACCGCGGAAACGGCGGCCGTCCGGATCGCGGTGATCGCCGACGCGTTGACGATCGCGCGCAGCTCGCCCGTGTCGCCGTCGGAGATCAGCACGGCGCCCTGGTGGGCGTCCAGGCCGCGGGCGGGGTTGCCGGGCATCACGTTCACCGCCTTCAGGCCGAAAGCCGCCGGCGCGGCCGAGCGGTAGGCCGGCATGAGGCCGATGAGGCCGGGGGCGTCCGGCGGGCGGGCCACCGCGCGCAGCGGCTGGTACATCTCGCCGCGCGCGAGCGCGGCGAGCGCCTCGCTCATCACGTCGATGCACGCCTCCATCGGCAGAAGCCGCTCGACCTCGGGCTCGGAGAGGACGAGGATCATGCCGGGAAGAGTGACGCCAGCTCGTCGCGCTCGCCGGCGGTGAGCTCGAGCTCGAGCGCCACGCGGGGCGGCTCGAGGTGGCGGCGGCTCCGCGGGCCGAGGATCACCGCGGTGACGTCGGGATGGCTCAGGACCCACGCGTGCGCGAGCGTGGCGGTATCGACGCCACGCTCGGCCGCGGCCGCCGAGAACGCGTCGAGCCCGCGGTAGACCTCCTCGCGGTCGAGGTGCTCGTACGGGCCGGGCCGCAAGGTCATCCTCGAGCCTTCCGGCCGCGGCTCGTCCCGGCGGTACTTGCTTGTGAGCCAGCCGCCGCTCAGCGGTCCGAACGGCGTGAAGCCGAGGCCGCGTTCGACGCAGAGCGGAAGCACCGCCGTCTCGGCGTCGCGGTCGAGCAGCGAATAGGAGTTCTGCACCCAGCCGATCGGTGTGAGTCTCTCACGCTCCGCGATCGTGAGCGCCTCCTCGATCCAGTCTGCGCCGACGTTGCTGGCGCCGATCGCACCGACTTTCCCCGCCCGCACGAGCTCGTCGAGCGCGCCCAGCGTCTCCGGGAGCGGCGTCTCGGGATCAGGCGCGTGCACGAGGTACATGTCGACGCGCTCGACGCCGAGCCGGGCGAGGCTGCCGTCGATCTGCCGCCGGATCCTGTCGGCCGCAAGCCCTCGGTCGTCGGGGTCGCCCTCGACCGAATGGAAGACCTTCGTGCTCAACAGCACCGGGGTCCCGCGCGCCGCCCGCCACCGACCGATCCACGTCTCGCTCCGCCCTCCCCCGTAGGCATCGGCGGTGTCGAACAGGTTGATGCCCAGCGCGATCGCCGCGTCCATCAGCTCGAAGGCCTCGGCCTCGCTCTCGCCCGCGCCGAAGAACGCCGGCGCCGACCCGATGCCGCCAAAGTTGCCGCACCCCAGGCACAGGCGAGAAAGCGAAAGGCCCGTGCGGCCGAGCGCCCTCTGCTCCATCGTCAGGCGAGGAGGGCGCGCTGGCGCGCCAGCGCCGCGAGGACGGCGTCGACGTCGTCCGTCGAGTTGTAGCTGTGCGCGGACACGCGCAGGTTGCCGTCGCGGGAGGAGGTGACGATCCCGTTCCGCCCGAGCGCCGAAACCAGCTCGTCGACATCCGTGGAGCGGATGCAGATCAGCGCGCCGTGGCGCTCGCGCTCCCTCGGCGTCACGACCGTCCCCCCGAGCTCCTCGACGCCGGCGATCAGCCGCTCGTTCAGTTCGAGGACGTGCTCGCGGGTCTCGCCGATCCCGATCTCCTGCATCAGCTCGATGCCCGCGATCCCGGCGTAGATGGCCGGGATCGGCGGCGTCCCCGACTGGAAGCGCCGCGCGGTCGGCGACGGCGAGTAGTCGTGGACGTCCATCTCGAAGATGTCCTGATCGGCAAACCAGCCGGTCGCCGTGGGCCACGCGCGTTCGAACAGCTCGCGGCGGCAGTAGAAGAAGGCCAGGCCGGCGGAGCCGAGCAGGTACTTGAGCACGCCCGACGCCAGGAAGTCGACACCGAGCGCCTTGACGTCCAGGGGCAGCGAGCCGGCCGTCTGATAGGCGTCGAGCAGGACGAGCGCGCCGCGCTCCCGGGCCAGCTCGACGACGCCCTCCACGTCGGTCATCGCGCCCGTCCGGTACGAGACGTGCGTGATCGAGACGAGCGCGGTGTCCTCGTCGATCGCCCGCTCGAAGTGCTCCAGCGGCACGGTGCCGTCGTCTGCGGGAGCGACGTGCTCGATCCTCGCGCCCCGCGCGGCCTGCGCATGCCAGATCTGGCCGATGGTCGGAAACTCCAGGTCGGTCACGACGATCTTCGACCGGCGCGCGTAGCGAAGCCCGGTGGCGAGCGCGCTGACGCCGGCGGAGAGGGACGTCGTGACGGCGACCTCGTCCGGATCCGCGTTGACGAGGCGCGCAAACGCGGCCCGGGCGGCCTCCGTGCGCTCGACCCAGTAGTCCCACGGCGCGCCGTGCTCGTCCCAGTCGGCCAGGTACTGCTCGTAGGCGTCGCGCACGGCGTCGGAGAGCGCGCCCTGCGAGCAGCTGTTGATGTAGACGAGGCGCTCGAGGATCGCGAACCGGTCGCGGATGCGATCGGGAAGCGGCTGCACCGCGACCGGGTCAGCGGCCAAGGTAGGCCTTCCGGAGCCCTTCGTCCGCGAGCAGCTCCTGTGCGGCGCCCGCGAGCACGACGCGCCCGGTCTGGAGCACGTAGCCCCGGTCGGCGATCGAGAGGGACACGTTCGCGTTCTGCTCGACGACGAGGACCGCCACGCCCGATTCGTGCACCTGCCGGATGATGTCGAAGTTGCGCTCGACGAGGATCGGGGCGAGCCCCATGGACGGCTCGTCCATCAGCAGCAGCTTCGGCTGCGACATGAGGGCGCGGCCCATTGCGACCATCTGCTGCTCGCCGCCCGACAGCGTGCCGGCGAGCTGCCTGCGCCGCTCGTGGAGGAGCGGGAACAGCGTGAACACGCGCTCGAGGGCGTCCCGGTAGCCCTCCTTGCGCAGGTACGCGCCCATCTCCAGGTTCTCGAGCACGGTCATCGGCGCGAACAGCCGTCTGTTCTCCGGCACGATCGCCATCCCGCGCCCGATCCGGTAGCTCGTGGGGCGCCCGGTCACGTCCTCGCCGTCGAGCTCGACCGTTCCCCGGCGCGGGCGGACGAGGCCCAGGATCGTCTTCAGCGTCGTCGATTTTCCCGACGCGTTCCCGCCCAGGAGGCAGACGAGCTCTCCCTCACCCACCTCCAGCGAGAGCCGCTGCAGGATGTGGATCTCGCCGTAGTAGGTGTCGACGTCGGAGACACGGAGCAGCATCAGCCGGCCTCCGCCGCCTTCAGGCCCAGATATGCCTCGACCACGAGCTCGTTCGTCGCCACCTGCTCGAACGAGCCCTCCGCGATCTTGACGCCGTGGTCGAGCGCCACGACGCGGTCGGAGATGCCTTCGACGACGTGCATGTCGTGCTCGATGACGAGAATCG
>DATFQE010000306.1:0-3368 GCA_035264445.1 Gaiellaceae bacterium
CTACCGGCTCGTCCCCGACGACCTGCGCTTCTACATGGACTACACGGGCACCGGGAACACGCTCAACACCGTCCATCCGAGCGTCCTCCGGCTGATCATGGACTCGCTGCGCTACTTCGTCATGGACTGCCACGTCGACGGCTTCCGCTTCGACCTGGCGTCGGCGCTCGCGCGCCAGCTGCACGACGTCGACCGGCTGCACGCCTTCTTCGACATCATCCACCAGGACCCGGTGCTCTCCCAGGTGAAGCTGATCGCGGAGCCGTGGGACGTGGGCCCGGGGGGCTACCAGGTCGGCAACTTCCCCGTCCTGTGGAGCGAGTGGAACGGGATCTACCGCGACACGGTGCGCGACTTCTGGCGCGGCGAGTCGGGCGTGGGCGAGTTCGCCTCGCGCTTCACCGGCTCCAGCGACCTGTACCAGCGCGACGGGCGCCGGCCGTTCGCGTCGATCAACTTCATCACGGCACACGACGGCTTCACGCTCGCCGACCTCGTCTCGTACAACGAGAAGCACAACGAGGCGAACCTCGAGGACAACCGCGACGGCGAGAGCCACAACCGCTCCTGGAACCACGGGGTCGAGGGACCGACGGACGATCCGGAGATCATCGCGCTCCGCCGACGGCAGCAACGCAACTTCCTGGCCACCCTGCTGCTCTCCCAGGGCGTGCCGATGCTCCTCGGCGGCGACGAGGTCTCGCGCACGCAGGGCGGCAACAACAACGCCTGGTGCCAGGACAACGAGATCTCCTGGTTCGACTGGGAGCTTGACGAGCTGCGCATGCAGCAGCTCGAGTGGACGAAGCGGCTGATCGCGCTGCGCAAGGCGCATGCGGTCTTCCGCCGCACCCGCTTCCTCGAGGGCCGAAACGGCGGCGCGGCCGGGCTGCCGGACGTCTGGTGGTTCCGGTCGGACGGGCGCCGGATGACGATCCGCGACTGGGAGAGCCCGGAGTCGCGGGCGCTCGGCGTCTTCCTCAACGGGGAGGGGGTGCAGGACCTGACGCCGTGGGGCGAGCCCGAGCGCGATGACTCCTTCCTGCTCATGTTCAACGCGCACTTCGAGCCGGTTCGCTTTCGCGTGCCCGCCCGCCGGTTCGGGGCCCGGTGGATGCTGGAGCTCTCGACGACGGAGCCCGAGCTCGAGCCCGGCTCGCGGAGCTTCGCCGCCCGTGACGAGGTCCAGCTCGTCGACCGCTCGATCGTCGTGCTCCGGCGGGCTTGAGCGAGCTCCGCGCCACCTACCGGCTCCAGCTCACGCCCGGGTTCGGCTTCGCGGAGGCGCGCGCCGTCGTGCCGTACCTGCGCGACCTCGGGGTCTCGCACCTCTACCTGTCGCCGGTCATGCAGGCGCGCGCGGGCTCGACGCACGGCTACGACGTCGTCGACCCGACCCGCGTCTCGGAGGAGCTCGGCGGCGAGGACGCCCTGCGGGCCCTCTGTTCCGCCGGGCTCGGGGTGATCCTCGACGTCGTCCCGAACCACATGGCCGCGGGCGACGAGAACCCCTACTGGCGCGATCCCGACCGCCGCCGCAAGTTCTTCGACTGGGACGAGGAGAGCGGCTGGTACCGCCGTTTCTTCACGATCGACGACCTCGCCGGGGTGCGCGTCGAGGATCCGTGGGTCTTCGAGGCGACGCACGCGAAGGTCTTCGAGCTGATCGGCGACGGGCTCGTGCAGGGGCTCCGGATCGACCACCCCGACGGCCTCGCCGATCCCCGCGGCTACCTGGAGCGGCTGCCGCACGTCCCGGTCTGGGTCGAGAAGATCCTCGAGCCGGGGGAGAGGCTGCGCGACTGGCCGGTCGAGGGGACGACCGGGTACGAGTTCGCGAACGACGTCACGGCGCTGTTCGTCGATCCGGTCGGCGAGGAACCGCTGACGGCGCTGTATGCGGAGCTGACAGGCGAGACGCGTTCTTTCGCCGCCGTGGCGGGGCAGGCGAAGCTCGAGCTCGCACGGACCGATTTCCAGCGCGAGTTCGCGCGCCTGCGTTCGCTGCTCCACCATCCGCGGCTCGAGGAGGCGGCGGCGTCGCTGCCGGTCTACCGGACCTACGCCGAGCCGTGGTCGGGGCGGGTCGAGGACGCGGACCGCGACGCCCTCGCCGGCGTCCCTCCGCAGCTCCGGCGCGTCCTGCTGCTGGAGGAGCGCGGCGATCCCGAGTTCGTCGTCCGCTTCCAGCAGACGACCGGGCCCGTGATGGCGAAGGGTGTCGAGGACACTGCCTTCTACCGCTGGCTCCGGCTCACGGCGCTCAACGAGGTGGGCGGCAGCCCCGACCGCTTCTCGCTCTCCGTGGACGACTTCCACGAGGCGAACCTCGAACGCGAGGCGCGCTTCCCGCGGCACCTGCTCGCCACGCAGACGCACGACACGAAGCGGAGCGGCGACGTGCGCTGCCGGATCGCCGCCCTCGCCGGGATGGCCGACGAGTGGGCCGCGCACGTGCGGGGATGGCGGCGGCTGGACGACCCGAACGAGGACTACCTGCTCTGGCAGACGCTGATCGGGGCCTGGCCGATCGAGCGCGAGCGCGTCGAGGCGTACATGCAGAAGGCGCTCCGCGAGGCGAAGCTCACCACGAACTGGATCGAGCCCGACGAGGCGCACGAGGCCCGGGTACGCGCTGCAATCGGCGGGGTCTACGCTGACCTGCCCGCGGGCTTCGAGGACGTCGCGGCGCGGGTTGCGGACGCGGGGCGCCGGATCTCGCTCGCGATGACCCTGCTCAAGCTGACGGTGCCGGGCGTTCCGGACATCTACCAGGGCGACGAGCTCGAGTCGCTGAGCCTCGTCGACCCGGACAACCGCCGGCCCGTCGACTTCGAGCTCCGCCGCCGGCTGCTCGCGTCGGACGCACCGCCGGCGAAGCTCCGCCTCGTCCGCGACGCGCTCGCTCTCCGCGCGCTGGGACCGTACGAGCCGATCGAGGCCGGGCCGGGGGTCTGCGCGTTTCGGCGAGGCGACGATGTGATCGTGGCCGCCGTGGTCCACGGCTCGGGCGGAACCGTGCGCCTGCCGCCCGGAAGCTGGCGGGACCGCCTCAGCGGTGCCTCGCTCGAGGGCGAGGTCGAGCTCGGCGATCCGCCGATCGCGCTGATCCAGCGGTCGGCGAGTTAACGAATCGTCAGCACCGTAAGCGGCTCGTTCGGGTCACGTACGGATTCGCACGAGCGCTCTGGGAATCGGCGCGGCGATGGCGCAGGCTCGGCCGGTCACCGTCCGTTCGAAGGAGGCTCGTCATGTTCCGTCGCGTCCTACTCCTCGCCGCGGCCGTCGCCGCCTTGACCGTCACTCAGTCCGCCTTGGCGCAGGGGCCGGCGAACGACAACCGCGCCAACGCGCAGCGGCTCGGGGCG
>DATFQE010000307.1:0-15466 GCA_035264445.1 Gaiellaceae bacterium
GCGAGCCGGTTCGAGTCACGCACCGGTGGGCCGGCATCTGGGGCACGACACGGGACGCCCTCCCGCTGGTTGGCAGCGTGCCCGGTCACGACGGCGTCTGGGCCGCGCTCGGCTACTCGGGCCATGGCAACGTGCTCGGACTCGCCGCCGGCGACCTCATCGCGGGCGCGATCCTCGGCGAGCGCAGGCGCGAGCTCGACCTGCTCGACCCGGCGAGGCTGGTTCAGCCGGCGTCGACCGTGTCGACCGCCGAGAACGCCTCCGGCGCGTCCTCGTAGCGGCGGAAGACCGCCAGGGCGATCGCCAGGTCCTGGATCGCCAGCCCGGTGGAGTCGAACACGGTGATTTCGTCGCCGCTCCGGCGGCCGGCGGCGTCGCCGGCGAGGACGGCGCCGAGCTCGGTCACGTCGCCGTGCGCGAGCGCGCCCGCTTCGACGGCGTGGACGAGCTCGCCGTTGTGGCTGGCCTGCTCCCAGTCGTCCGCGAACACGTGGGCGCGCCTGAGCTCGTCGACTGCGATCTCGGCCTTGCCCGGCCCGTCCGCGCCCATGAGGCTCACGTGCTGGCCCGGCCGAAGCGACCCGGTCTCGTACAGGACCTCGTGGCCGGGCGTGACCGTCGCGACGAGATCGGCGCCGAGGGCCTCCTCGCGGCTCGACGCAACCACCGCACCAACGTCGTCCGCCGCTCCACGAGCCCGGTCGGCGTCGACGTCCCAGAGCAGCGTCTCGTACCCGCGGGCGACGAACGTGCGCGCCGTCGCGCGGCCGTTCACTCCTGCGCCGATCACCGCGGCGCACCGGGCGCCCTCTCGACCGAGCGCTTCCGCCGCAAGCACGGCCGCGGCACCCGTCCGCAGCGCCGTGACCGCGCCAGCGTGGAGCGCGGCCCGGAGCATCCCGTTCGACGCATCGGACAGCAGCACGACACCCGTCACGGTCGGCAAGCCGCGTTCCGGATTGCCGGGAAAGGAGGTGACCCATTTGAGCAGGGCATGGCCGCCGCCCAGCGCCGGCATCGCGCGGAAGTCGCCTGCCGGGTACGCCGGAACGTAGACCTTCGGAGGCATCGTCCACTCGCCGCGGGCATAGGCGACGAATCCGTCCCGGACGGCCGTCAGCGCGTCGCCAGGCGACACCGCCGCCTCCACGTGGCGCGCCGCGAAGAACGGGACGGACGGCAACGCCGCTAGACGTCCTTCACAGAGGCGATCAGCGTCTCGAGGGCCTTCTTCGCGTCCGCGAAGAGCATCGCGGTTTTCTCGTCGTAGAAGAGCGGGTTGTCGATCCCGGCGAAGCCGGGGCTCATCGATCTCTTGACGACCACGATCGTCCCTGCGCGGTCGACCTCGATGATCGGCATCCCGTAGATCGGGCTCCCCGGATCCTCTTTGGCGGCCGGGTTCACGACGTCATTCGCGCCGAGGATGACGACCACGTCCGTCTGCGGCAGCTCCGGGTTGATCCGCTCCATCTCGTAGAGCTGGTCGTACGGGACGTTCGCCTCTGCCAGCAGGACGTTCATGTGGCCCGGCATGCGCCCGGCGACCGGATGAATGCCGTATTTGACGTCGACGCCCCGCTCCTCGAGCAGGTCGGCGAGCGCCCGGGCGTCGTGCTGCGCCTGGGCCACGGCGAGGCCGTAGCCGGGCACGAATACGACTCGGCGTGCGTACGCGAGCATGACGGCGACGTCCTCGGCCGTCGTCGACCGCACCGAGCGCCCGTCGGCAGCCGCCGCGGCTGCCACACCCGTCGTGACCTGCCCGAACGCACCGAACAGCACGTTCGCGATCGAGCGGTTCATCGCCCGCCCCATCAGGATCGTCAGGAGCGTGCCCGACGCGCCGACCAGCATCCCGCTCACGATCAGGACGTTCAGGTGCAGCACGAAACCGGTTGCGGCCGCCGCCAGGCCCGTGAAGGCGTTCAGTAGCGAGATCACGACCGGCATGTCCGCGCCGCCGATCGGCAGCACGAACAGGACCCCGAACAGCAGCGCCCCCACGAGGACGAGCCCGAGCAGCCACTGCTCCTGCGGTCCGAAGACGATCGCGACGCCGAGAACCACGGCCAGCGCCAACAGGAGCGCGTTGCCGACTTTCTGCCCCGGGTAGACGATCGGCCGGCCGCTGACGAGATCCTGGAGCTTCGCGAACGCGACCATGCTGCCCGCGAACGAGACGGAGCCGATCAGCGCGGAGAGCAGGATCGCGACCGTCTCGTCGACGCCAACTCTTCCCGGCTCGGGCGCCAGGTTGTGGAACTCCGCGAGCGCGATCAGCGCCGCCGCGCCGCCGCCGACGCCGTTGAACAGCGCCACCATCTGCGGCATCGCGGTCATCTTCACGCGGCGGGCTCCGACCGCCCCGACGACCGCTCCGATCGCCATCGCGATCGCCATCAGCCCGTAGCCCTCGAGCCCCTCGCGGGCGAGCGTCACGACGATCGCGAGTGCCATCCCCGCGGCACCGAGCCAGTTCCCGAGCCGCGCGCGCCGCGGCGAGGACAGGAACCGCAGCGCGAGGATGAACGTCACGATCGTGACGAGGTAGAGGAGGTTACTGGCGTTCTCGTCCACGCTCTCCTCTGCCCTTGAACATCTCGAGCATCCGGTCGGTGACGACGAAGCCGCCGACCACGTTGGCGGTCGCGAGCGCGACCGCGAAGAACCCGACCGCGCGCGTGAAGGCGTCGGCGTCCGGACGCCCGGCCACGACGATCGCGCCGACGATGACGATCCCGTGGATTGCGTTGGTGCCTGACATCAGCGGCGTGTGCAGCATCGTCGGCACCTTCGAGATCACCTCGAAGCCCAGGAAGATCGCCAGGACGAGCACCGTCAGCTCGGTGATGAACTGCGCGGTCTCTATGCCGCGACCTCCTCGCGGCGCGTCACGCACGCGCCCGCCGTGATCTCGTCGTCGAAGTCCAAGTTCAGCTCGCCCTCCGGCGCGAGGTGGAGCAATAGCGCCGTGAGGTTCCGCGAGTAGAGCTGGCTCGCGTGGTGCGCCATGCCGCTGGCGAGATTCGTGGCGCCGACGATCGTGACGCCGTTGCGCACGATGTCCTCGCCCGGCGCCGTGAGCTCGCAGTTGCCGCCGGCCTCTGCGGCGAGGTCGACGATCACGGACCCCGGGCTCATCGCGGCTACCGCGGACGCGGGGATAAGGCGCGGAGCCGGGCGCCCGGGCACGAGCGCGGTCGTGATCACGACGTCGAACTCCGGCAGCCGCTCCTCGAGCCCCGCCTGTTGGGCCCGCTGCTCCTCGTCGGAAAGCTCGCGAGCGTAGCCGCCCTCCGTCTCCTCGCCGCGGATGCCGAGGTCGAGAAACGTTGCCCCGAGGCTCTCGACCTGCTCCTTGACGACGGGTCGGACGTCGAAGCCCGACACCACTGCGCCGAGCCGGCGTGCCGTCGCGATCGCCTGCAGCCCGGCCACGCCCGCTCCGAGGACTAGCACCTTCGCGGGCGCGACCGTGCCCGCGGCAGTCATCAGCAGGGGAAAGAACTTCGGCAGCCGCTCGGCCGCGATCAGCGCCGCCTTGTAGCCCGCGACCGTCGCCTGCGACGAGAGTGCGTCCATCGCCTGCGCGCGGGTGATCCGCGGGATCGACTCCATCGCGAACGCGACGACGCCGTGCCCGGCCAGGCGTTCGATCCCGTCACGATCCGAGAGCGGCTCGAGGAACCCGACGAGCACCACCCCCTCGGTCAGCCGGGCCAGCTCGTCGCTGCCCGGCTTGCGCACCCGGGCGATCACGTGGGCGCCGGCGTAGGGGTCGTCGGCGACGGTTGCGCCGGCGTCGGCGTACGCGTCGTCGGAAAAGCCGGCGGCGGCCCCGGCTCCCGCCTCGATCGTCACCTGGCTGCCCGCGCCGGCCAGCCGGCCGACGGACTCCGGCACGAGCGCGACCCGCCGCTCGCCGGGCGCGCTCTCCTTCGGGACGCCGACCCTCATCCAACGGGACTTTACGGGGAGGGATGGGGCTTCGGCGGTCGAACGAGACGGTCCCCCGTGCCGCTCCTCGACACGCTGACCCGTGCTCTCGACGTGCAGGATCCCGACGCGACCCGGCATGCCTCGCGCGTCTCCACGCTGGCGGAGATCCTCGCCCGCAGGCTCGGCTGGCGCGACTTCGACGCGCTCCGCCTGGGCGGGGCCGTCCACGACTTCGGGAAGCTTGCGGTGCCCAGGCGTGTCCTGATGAAGCGGACGGCGCTCACACCCGCCGAGCTCGCCCGCATCCGCGAGCACCCCAGCGCGGGGGCCCGCCTGCTCGCGCCGATCACGTGCGTGCGGCCGGCGCTCCCGTACGTGCTCTTCCACCACGAGCGCTGGGACGGCGACGGCTATCCGACCGGGCGCGGCGGCGTCGAGATCCCGATCGGAGCCCGCGTGCTGGCCGTGGTGGACGCCTTCGACGCGATGACGTCCGACCGGCCGTACCGGCGTGCGCTTCCGGCCGAAGCCGCGGTCGAGGAGGTCGACCGCTGCGCGGGCGGGCAGTTCGACCCCGTTGTCGCCCGTGCGTTCGTGACTGCGTGGCTGGAAGGCGAGATCCGCCTCGTGCGGACGCGGGCCGTCGCCTGATCCAGCCGTGTCCGGGGTCAGACCCCGGACGTGGCCCAAGGAGCCGTTACGAGGGGGCGAAGGTTCGCGCGCGCCGCGGCCGCACGTGGACGCGCGCGCCTGGCTCGAGCTCGAGCTCCTCGCAGTGCTCCTGCGTCATCTGCGCCCAGAGCTCCTCGCCGTCGTCGAGCTCGAGCTCGACGCGCGCCTCGAAGCCCAGGTGGATCACGCGCTCCACCTTCGCGGTTCGCGTCGCGCCGTTGCTCTCGCGCGTGAGCTCGAGGTCGTGGGGGCGGATCCAGTCGTTGTCGAGACGGTTCACGGGGCCGACGAAGCTCATCACGAACTCGTTCGCGGGCTCGTCGTAGAGCTCGCGCGCGCCCGCGGTCTGCTCGACGCGCCCGTCGTTCATGACGACGATCTGGTCGGCGACCTCCATCGCCTCCTCCTGGTCGTGGGTGACGAACACGGTCGTCACGTGCACCTCGTCGTGCAGGCGCCGCAGCCAGGCCCGGAGCTCCTTGCGGACACGCGCATCGAGAGCGCCGAACGGCTCGTCGAGGAGGAGCACCTTCGGCTCGACCGCGAGTGCCCGCGCCAACGCCATCCGCTGTCGCTGCCCACCGGAGAGCTGCGCGGGATAGCGCTTCGCGAAGCCGCCCAGCTGCACGAGCTCCAGCAGCTCCTCGACCCGCTCCTTGATCTCGGCCTTCGGCCGGCGGCGAATCTTGAGGCCGAACGCGACGTTGCTCCAGACCGTCATGTGCTTGAAGGCCGCGTAGTGCTGGAAGACGAAGCCGACCCCGCGCTTCTGCGGTGCGACGGCGGTCGCGTCCTCGCCGGAGATCAGCACCTCGCCGGCGTCGGGCGTCTCCAGCCCCGCAAGGACGCGCAACAGCGTCGACTTCCCGCTCCCGCTCGGCCCGAGCAGCGCAGTGAGCGAGTTCCCGGGCACCCGCACAGAGACGTCGTCGAGCGCGACGAAGTCCCCGAACTTCTTCGTGACCCCTCGGGCCTCGATCACGACGTCTCCTTTCGCTGGAACACGGTCAGTAACAGCAGCGTCCCCATCGCGAGCAGCGCGAGGACGACGGACGCGGCGTACGCGCCGACCAGGTCGAACCCCTCGAACCGCTCGCCGACGTGGGTGGTGAGCGTCTCCGTCCGCCCGGCGATCCGGCCGGACACCACGCTGACGGCGCCGAACTCGCCCAGGGCCCGCGCGGTCGTCAGGACGACGCCGTACGCCACGCCCCAGCGAATCGCCGGGAGGGTGACGCGCCAGAACGTCTGCCACGACGAGGCGCCCAGCGTTGACGCCGCCTGCTCCTGCTCGTCCCCGATCTCGCGCAGCACCGGGACCACCTCGCGCACGACGAACGGCAGCGAGACGAAGATCGTGGCGAGGATCATCGACGGCAGCGCGAAGATCACGCGGTAGCCGTGGTCGAGCAGCCAACCGCCGAACCAGCCCTCGCGGCCGTATAGCAGCAGCAACGCCAGGCCGACGACGACCGGCGACAGGGCGAGCGGCAGGTCGACCGCGCTGTTCACGAGCCCGTGGCCCCGGAAGCGGCGGCGCACGATCGCGAGCGCGCACAGGATCCCGAAGACGGTGTTGCAGGGGACCGCGACGGCGGCGATCAGGAGCGTCAGCAGGAACGCGTGCTTCGCAGCCGGCGTCGTGACGGCCTCCCACGCCGCGTCGAACCCGTCGCCGAACGCGCGCTTGAACACGATCGCCAGCGGGATCAGCAGCAGGGCGCTCACGTAGCCGACCGCCAGGAAGCGCAGGAGGTACCTAGCCATCGTGCCTCGTCGCCCAGCGGCGAATTCCGCCGATGCCGAGCAGCGCCACGAAGGAGATCGCGAGCAGCACGACCGACACGGCCGCGGCCGCCGTCACGTTGTCACTCTCGATCTGGCTGAAGATGTAGACCGAGGAGACCTCGGTGTCGAACGGGATGTTCCCGGAGATCAGGACGACGGCGCCGAACTCGCCGACGGCACGCGCGAACGCGAGCGCGACGCCGGAGAGAATCGCGGGGAAGAGGTTCGGGAAGATGATCCGCGCGAAGACCGCGGTCCGTCCGGCGCCGAGCGAGGCCGCCGCCTCCTCCATCTCGCGGTCGAGCTCGATCAGGACCGGCTGCACGGTGCGGACGACGAACGGAAGCGTCACGAACAGGAGCGCGACCAGCACGGCCACCCGCGTGTACGCGATGTTGATCCCGAGCGGCCCGCGGGGCCCGTAGAGGGCAAGCAACGTCAAGCCGGCGACGATCGTCGGCAGCGCGAACGGCAGGTCGATCACCGCGTTCAGCAGCCCCTTGCCCCAGAAGGAATCGCGGACGAGCACCCAGGCGATCACGGTGCCGATCACAGCGTTGATCGCGACCACCGCCACCGAGAGGCCGAGCGTCACCTTGAGCGAGGCGACAGCCTGCGGATTGGTAACCGCGTCCCAGAAGGCGTCCCAGCCGCCCTCGGTCGACCGCCAGGTGAGCGCCGCCAGCGGCAGCAGCACGATCAGGCTCAGATATGCGGTGGAGAGGCCGACGGACAGCCCGCCGCCGCCGCGCCGGATCCGCGGAACCGGACGCGTGTGACCAGGCCGGACGGCCGTCGCGCTCACTCGAGCGGCGCTCCGAGGTCACGCTCGATGTCGGCGACCGTGCCGGTGTCGCGGTCGAAGAACTCGTTCATCACGGCGTCCCACCCGCCGAACTTCTCGATCGTGAAGAGCGACGCCGGCTTCGGGTAGCGCTTCGCGTCGACGAGCTCGGGCAGGATCGAGCGATAGCCCTTGTCGGCGAAGACCTTCTGGGCCGGCTCCGACCGGACGTAGTCGACGAAGGCCTTCGCCCGTTCCGGCGACCCGGATTCGGACACGACGGCGATCGGGTTCTCGATCAGGATCGTTCCGTCGGGGATCACGTAGTCGAGCTCCTCGCCCTGCTGCTGGGCCGTGATCGCCTCGTTCTCGTAGGCGATCAGCACGTCGCCCTTGCCGCCGGCGAACGTCTGCAGCGACTCGCGCGCGCTCTTGTCCTGCACCGGCACGTTGTGGAAGAGCTTGCGCAGGTAGGCGATCGCCTCGGCCTTGGACCTGCCGTCCTCGACCTGTGCCCCGTACGCCGCCATCACGTTCCAGCGGGCACCGCCGGACGTGAACGGGTTGGGCGTGATCACCTCGACGTCGTCGCGGACGAGGTCGTTCCAGCCTTTGATCCTCTTCGGGTTTCCCTTCCGGACGGCGAGGACGACGACCGAGTTGCTGACCATGCCCTTGTGCGGGTCGTCGGCCCAGTCCGGCGCGACGAGATCTGCCTCGACGAGGCGTGTGACGTCGGGTTCGAGCGAGAACGCGACGACGTCTGCCGGCAGCCCCGACTCGACGGCCCGGCTCTGCTCGCCCGACGAGGCGTACGACTGGTCGAACGAGACGCCGCTGCCCTGCTTGGTCTTGGCGAACGCGGGAATCAGCTCCTCGTAGACCTCGCGCGGGGTGGAGTACGCCGCCAGCGTCAGCTTCGCGCCGTCGCCGCCTCCGGAGCCGTCGTCGCCGCCGCCGCACCCCGCGAGGAGGGCGGCCAGGACCAGCACAAAATAGGGGAGCTTAATCCAAGGGATCGGAAACGTTTATACGTTTGCCCGGACGACGTCAACCTGGAACCGTTCGCGCGCGCGGGTCTAGAGGGACGCCCAGACGTCCAGTTTCGAGCGCACGCGCCGGATCACCTCGTCGGTGAACTCCGTGGTGCCCGCGTGCCCGCCGAGGTCGGCGGTCCGGACGCCTTCGGCGACGGCCTCGAGCGACGCCTCGCGCAACGCCCGCGAGGCGAGCTGCAGCTCCTCGCCGCCGTGCATGAGCAGCGACGCGCCCGCGAGGATCATCGCGAGCGGGTTGGCGACGTTCTTCCCTTCGAGAGCCGGCGCGGTTCCGTGCGCCGCCTCCGCCATCACCGCCGTGGGGACGTAGTCGTCGTCGAAAGCGATCAGGAGCGACTCTGCGCCGGCGATCGACCCGAACAGCGGCAGCACGAGGTCGGAGAGGATGTCTCCGTCGCGGTTGAGCGCCGGGATGACGAGCGGCGACCCGCCCGAGTTGAGGACGAGCGCGAACGTGGCGTCGATCAGCTGCGGGCGGTAGGGGATTTCCGGATGCCGCTCCGCGGCGGCGTCCATCTCCTCCTTGAGCATCCCCTCGTAGGTCGGGCTGACCGTGTACTTCGGGCCGCCGAACACCGTGGCGTTGCTGCGCTCCGCGAGGCGGAAGGCGTACTCGGAGACCGCCCGGCAGATCCCGCGCTCGATCCGCTCCGTCCGGAAGGCGGCCTCGGCCTCGCCGTCGCCCTCCCGCCACTCCTCCGCCCCGTACGCGTCTCCGACTGCCATTCGAACCACCGAGATCGGCGCATGCACGCCGGCGAGCGGCATCACGCCCGGGATCCGGCGGCCCGTGCGGACGATCACCTTGCCGTCGATCTGCTCGCGCAGAATCCGGTTAGGTGAGCCGACATCGCCGCGGGTTTCGGGCGTGATCGTTGCGGCCTTGAGCCCGAGCCCGTGCTCACGGATCGCCGCTGCCGCCTCGGAGACGACCGCGTTGTCCGTCGAGCGCCGGTGCTCGAGCGAGAGATCGAAGCGGACGAGGTCGAGCGCGACGCCGATCACGTCGGGTGCCAGCGCCCGGAGGGCCTCCTCGAGCAGCTCCTGTCCGGTCTCGTCGCCTTCGAGAACGGCGATCGTGGCGGCGCTCATGACGGGGATTATTCCCTCGGGGCGGCGGGGAAGGATGCGTCACCGTGGTACGCAAGGGAGGCTGGAGGCGGGCGGGGCGGCGGCAATTTCGCTACCTCGACTCGCGCGGAAACCGGATCACAGATCCGGCGAAGCTCGAGCGCATCGAGACGCTCGTGATTCCCCCGGCCTGGAAAGACGTCTGGATCTCGCCACGGTCGAACGCGAAGCTGCAGGCGACCGGGATCGATTCCGCCGGGCGGCGCCAGTACCTCTACCACCCCGAATACCGCGCCCAGCAAGAGCAGGCGAAATACGACAAGCTGATCCGATTCGCCGAGCGCCTGCCGGATCTCCGTGCCGCGACGGCTGAGCACATGGAAAAGGATCCACGCGATCGAGAGCGTGTCAGCGCGGTCGCCGTTCGCCTGATCAATCTCGGCTGGTTCCGCGTGGGATCCGAGCGATACGTCCGGGAATCACGAACGTACGGGATCACTACGTTGAACAAAAGTCACGTGTCCGTCCGGGGCAGCCGAATCGTCTTCCGGTTTCGAGGGAAGCACCGCGCATTGGTTCGCACGCAGATCGTCGACAGCGAGCTTGCAGCCGCGATCAAGGATCTGCTGGCGCTCGGGGGTGGGCGGCGCCTGTTCCGGTACGAGTGGGAAGGCGACCTCTACAACCTGACGTCGAAGCGGCTGAACGACTACATCCAGATCTACATGGGCGAGGAATTCACCGCAAAGGACTTCCGGACGTGGGGCGGAACGCTCCTCGCGGCGTTGGCCTTCGCCGAGCGCGGGATCGTGGAGAGCGCGGCCGACCAGAAGCGCGCAGTCGCAGGCGTCATGCGGAACGTCGCCGAACGGCTCGGGAACACGCCTGCCGTCACGCGTGCCTCCTACGTCAGCCCCGCCGTTGTGGAGCAGTACCTCGACGGGCGCACGATCGACGATTTTCGACCCAGGCATTTGCGTGTCGTCGGGGCTCGCGATATCGGCCTCGATCTGGAAGAGCAGGCACTGTTGTCGTTGTTACGGTCCTGGCGAATTCGGCGAGCGCGCGCAGCAGCCTAGATTTGCTCCTCTATTTGTGGTTAGTCTTGTCGCGAACAAGCCCACAAGAGGAGGAATCACTTGGCTCGAAAGACAGTGCTGGTCTGTGACAACTGCGGCAAGGAAGTGGGCGAGGGCAAGGGCGCAACGATGCGCCTGACGTATTCGGACGCGCGCCGCGGTGCCAAGCAGGCCGATCTCTGTGACGACTGTGCGGGTAAGCAGCCGGGTCGGGCGACCGCCCGTCGAGGCCGCCGGCCGAAGTCCGTCGCCGCGTAATCTCGGGGGCGGTACGCCGCCCCCGAAGTCTTTTCCCGCACTTTCCTGATTTTCGGCGCAGGCTCCGTCAGGACCCAGGTCTACGATGGGTCGGTTGGGGCTGAACCTGATTACCGGGCCCGCGAATGCGGGCAAGCTACGGCGTCTCCTGGACGACTACGTCGAGGCGCTGCCCGCCGAGCCGGTGCTCATCGTGCCGACGAGGCCGGACGTCGACCTCGTCGAGCGCGAGCTCGTTGACCGCTGCGGCGCGCTGCTCGGCGGCTCCGTCGTCACCTTCGACGACCTCTTCCGCCGCATCGCGAGAGACCACCACGACGCGGTCCCGGTCGCGACCGAGGCGCAGACGTCGCTCGTTCTCGCCCGCGCGGTCACGTCGGCGCGCCTCAACGGCCTCGCCGCCTCGGCTCGCTCGCGCGGATTCGTCGACTCGCTGCGCGACGCGATCCGCGACCTCGAGTCGGGCCTGCTCGAGCCGGCCGCGCTCGAGGGCGACCTCGCACGCCTGTACGCGGCCTATCGAGAGCAGCTAGAGCGCCTCGGCGTCGCCGACCGCGAGCTGATCAGGGCGCACGCGGCCCGCCGGCTCGCGAGCGACCTCGACGCCTGGCACGGCGAGCCGGTATTCGCCTACGGCTTCGAGGACCTCACGGCGGCGGAGTGGTCGCTGCTCGAGGCGCTCGCCGGCCGCGCCGAGCTGACGGTCTCGCTGCCGTACGAGCCCGGCCGCCCGGCGTTCGCGTCGCTGCGCAGAACCGCCGAGGACCTCGCCGCCCTCGCGTCCGGCCGAATCGAGGAGCTCTTCCCGCGCCACGCCGAGGTGGCGCACCCCGCCCTCGCGCACCTGGAGAGGACGCTGTTCGACGACGCCCACCCCGGCGAGCCGCCCGACCTCGAGGGCGCGATCCGCTTCTTCGAAGGCGCCGGCGTGCGCGGCGCGCTGGAGCTCGTCGGCGAGGAGGTCCTCGAGCTCCTGCGCGGCGGAACCGAGCCCGCCGAGGTCGCACTCGTGTGTCCGACGCTGGAGCGCTGGCGGGCGCCGGTGGAGACCGCGTTCGGCACGCTCGGGATCCCGTACTCGTTCGAGGCGCCGCTACCGCTCGGCGCGACGCCGTACGGCCATGCGCTTCTGTCGGTGCTTCGCTACGCCTGGCTCGGCGGCGACCGGCGCGGCGAGCTGTTCGCCTACCTTCGCTCGCCGTACTCGGGCGTACCGCGGCACAACGTCGACTTCCTCGAGGGCCGGCTGCGCGGGCGCGCGATCGCGACCAGAGCCCGCGTGGAAGAGACGCTCGAAGAGCTCCGCCCCGGGGTGCTCGAAAGCGTGCAGCGCCTCCGCGAGGACACGGCCGACGCGGTCGACCTCGTCCGCGGGCTGGCCGCGGCGATGGTGCGCTCGGCGTACGGCCTCGAGGCGCCGCCGACGGGCGAGCCCGCCAGGCTCGACCTCAGAGCGCACGAGGCCTGCACGCGCCTGCTCGACGAGCTTGCGGGCTGGGAGCGGCTGACCGGCGAGACGCTCTCACGCGAGGAGGTGCTCCCGTCCTTGGAGCGGGCGACCGTCCGCGGCGCGTCGCCGGGAGAGCCGGGCCGCGTCGCGGTCGTCGACCTGCTCCGCGCCCGCACGCGCCGGTTCGACGCGGTCTTTCTGATGGGTCTCGAGGAGGGGAGCCTGCCGCGGCGAGGTCAGGTCTCGCCGTTCCTGGACGACGACGAGCGCCGCCGGCTGGGCGCCAGGCTCGAGCGCCCCGACCAGGTCAGCCGTGACCGCTACCTCTTCTACACCGCGTGCGTCCGCGCGACGAGACGGCTCTACCTCGTGCGCGAGGCTGCAGGTGACGAGGGCAGCCCGCGCGAGCCGAGCCCCTTCTGGGAGGAGGTCGCGTCCGTCTTCGACCCGGACGACGTCGCGCGGTGGACGCGTAGGCGCGCGCTCTCGGCACTCACCTGGCCGCTCGAGGAGGCGCCCAGCGAGCGAGAGCGGCTGCGCGCGCTCGCACTCCTCGCCTCCGAGCACGAGGCCGCCGACACGGCCGCCGCGCTCGCGCGCGCGAACGGGTGGGAGCGCCGACTCGAGCGGGCGCGTGCCGCCTTCACCCGCGAGACGCGGCTCCGCCACCCACGTGTGCGCGCCGAGCTCGCCGCTCGCGTCTCGTTCAACGTCACGGAGCTCGAGCGCTTCGCGGACTGCTCGTCTGCGTGGCTCTTCGACCGCGTGATCGACCCGAAGACGATCGACGCAGAGGTCGACGCGAAGCTGCGCGGGCAGGTCGCGCACACCGCGCTGCACCGCTTCTACGCGCGGCTGCCGAAGGAGCTCGGGATCGAGCAGGTCGCCGAGGAGCGCGTCGAGGACGCGGTCCGGCTCATGCGGACGTGTCTCGATGAGGCGCTCGGCGGTGTCCGCATGGACACGACCGAGCTGCAACGGCGCGAGCTCGGCGAGGGCCTCTGGCGCGACCTCGAGCAGGTCGTTCGTGACGAGGCTCGCTCGGAGGTCCCGCTCGTACCCCGGCGGTTCGAGGTCGGCTTCGGCTCCGAGCGGTCGGCGCCCGAGCTCCAGCGCGGGCTCGAGCTCGGGGACGGCCTCAGGCTCAGCGGCAAGATCGACCGCATCGACGTCGACCCGTTCAGCGCCCGCGGGATCGTGCAGGACTACAAGGCAGGCAGGCACGCACATTCCGCGCGCGAGATCGAGAAGGAGCTTCGGCTTCAGATCCCGCTCTACATGCTCGTGCTCCGCGACCTGGTGGGGATCGAGCCGCTCGGCGGTCTCTACCGGCCGCTCGCCGGGGAGCGGAAGCCGCGCGGGCTCCTTCGCGCCGACGCGCGCGACGACGCGCTGCCGGGGTTCGCCGCCAACGACTACCTCGAGGACGACGCCTTCTGGGGTCAGGTCGAGGGTGCGAAGGAGAAGGCGCTCGAGCTGGCCGGGCGGATTCGGGGCGGCGACGTCCGGCACGATCCGAAGGGCGACGAGTGCCCGGCGTGGTGCGACCTGTGGCGGATGTGCCGGGTGAAGCGCGCATGACGGGCGCGACGCGCACGCCGAACCCGGAGCAGGCTGCGGCGATTGCGGCGCGCGGCGACGTCTTCCTCTCGGCGGGGGCCGGAACGGGAAAGACCAGCGTTCTCGTCGAGCGCTTCGCGGCCGCGGTCTGCGACGACGGGCTCGACGTCGAGTCGATTCTCGTGATCACGTACACGAAGCGCGCCGCCGCGGAGCTCAAGGCCCGGATCCGCGACGCCCTGCGAGAGCGCGGCCGCTTCGAGCTCGCCCGCTCGCTCGACGGCGCCTGGATCTCGACCATCCACGGCTTCTGCAACCGGGTGCTCAAGACGTATCCCTTCGAGGCCGGGCTCGACCCGCGCTTCCGCGAGCTGGACGAGGCTCAGGCATCGGTCCTGCGGGGCGAGGCGTTCGACGAGGCGCTCGCGCAGTTCTGCGCGGGTGGGGAGGAGGAACGGCTGCGGCTGCTCGCGACCTACCGTGCGGACGGTCTCCGCCGGATGCTGATCGGCGTCTACGAGACGCTCCGAGCCGCGGGCCGCGACCTCGTGCTCGAGCTCGGCGAGCGTCCGCCGCTCGACGAGCGCCTCGAGCAGCTGCGCGTCGCCGCGCGCTGTCTGGCCGACGACGCCGAGGCGACCGAGCTGGCGCGGGCCAACGCCGCCCGCCTGCTCGACCTCGTCTCCGGCGATCCCCTCCCCGAGCGCCTGCTCGACCTCACCCCGCATCGAGCCCGCGGTGAGCGCGCGGCGACCTACGAGGAGGCGAGGCAGGCCGTGGAGCAGGCCGCGCTGGACGAGCTCGCCGCGCACGATCACGACCTTCTGCAGACGCTCCTCGACGGCTTCGCAGAGGCGTATGCCGCCGCGAAGGCTCGCGAGTCGGCGCTCGACTTCGAGGACCTCCAGCTGGAGGCGCGCGATCTCCTGCGCGACCACCCTGAGATCCGCGCCAAGGAGGCGCTTCGCTTCCGCGCGCTCATGGTGGACGAGTTCCAGGACACCAATCGCCTCCAGTGCGAGGTGATCGACCTCCTGTCCGAGCACGCGGACGTCTTCTCGGTCGGCGACGAATTCCAGTCGATCTACGGCTTCCGGCACGCCGACGTCGCCGTCTTTCGGGAGCGGCGGGAGGCTGCCGGAGGCGGGCTCGCTCTCGCGCGGAACTACCGCTCGCGGCCCGAGGTGCTCGCGGCCGTCAACCACCTGTTCGGCGGTGAGTTCGGGGACGGGTTTCAGCCGCTGGCGGCGTCCGGCGAGTTCCCCGACCCGGTGTTCGGCCACCCCGTCGAGCTGCTCGTCACCGACAAGACCTCATACGCCGAGACGGGCACCCACTGGCGTCGCGCCGAGGCGAAGCACATCGCCCGCCGCGTGCGCGAGCTGGTCGACTCGGGTGCCGCCGCGCCGGGTGAGATCGTCCTGCTCTTCGCGGCCGGCACCGACGCCGAGTGGTACGAGGAGGAGCTTCGCCGACTCGGTTTGCCGACGTATCGCGCGACCGGACGCGGCTACTTCGGGCAGCAGCAGGTCGTCGACCTCCTCTCCTACCTCAGGCTCCTGCACAACCGCTACGACGACCAGGCGCTCGTCGCGGTGCTCGCGTCGCCGTTTGTCGGCCTCTCCAACGACGGCCTCGTGTTGCTTCGGCGGGCTGCGAGCCGCCGGCCGCTCTTCTCCGGTCTCGAGCGCGACGTCCCGCCCGACCTCGACGAGCGCGACTCGCGCCTCCTCCGAGCCTTCAAGCAGCGATACGAGCGGCTCGTCACCGCGTCGGGGCGGCTCTCGCTCGAGCGCCTGTGTGA
>DATFQE010000308.1:0-4314 GCA_035264445.1 Gaiellaceae bacterium
GAGCACGTCGTCCGCACCGAGGCCGAACTTCGCGAGCAGCGTCCTCGCCTCCTCGGGCGGGACGTCCGCGCGCGCCGCGAAGCCGTCCACGAGCGTCTCAGAGCCGAATGCGTCTCGGCTCTGATCGAGCTCGCCGATCACCGTGCTCGGACCGAGCCGCCTTTCGCCGCTCACCAGCGGCAGCCGGCCGAGCAGAGCCTCGAGGAGCGTCGACTTGCCGCTCCCGTTCGGCCCCGTCACCGCAACCCGCTCGCCAGCGCCGAGCATCAGGTCGAACGGGCCGAGCCGGAAGGCGCCCCGCGCCAAGACCGCCGCATCGAGCCGCGCGACGAGGTCGCCTCCGCGCGTCGACGGAGACAAGGCCAACCGGAGATCCCACGGCTCCCAGGGCTTGTCGACCCGCTCGAGCGTCTCGAGCCGCCGCTCGACCGAGCGCGTCCGCTGCGAGAGCGCCTTCTTCAGCCGCCGGCTCGCGCCCTTGCCGGCGGTCGTCGCCTGCGCCTGCCGGCGGCGGAGGGCGTCCTCGAGCTCGCGCCGCCGCTCGTCGTAGCGCCCGTACGCGGAGTACTCGTGCTCGCGCTCCAGTCGCCGGAGGCGCTCGTACTGGGCGAACCCGCCCGTGTACTCGCGCGCGCTCCTCGTCCGTTCTTCGAGCTCGACGACGCGATCGACGGTTCGGTCGAGGAAGGCGCGGTCGTGCGAGACGACGACGATGCCGGCGTCGGACTGCGCGACGAACCGTTCCAGGACGTCCAACCCCGCGAAGTCGAGGTCGTTGGTCGGCTCGTCGAGCAGGAGCACGTCGTGGCGTGCGACGACGATCGAAGCGAGTGCCGCACGCGCGGCCTCGCCGCCCGAGAGGCCGTCGAGCCCCCGGTCGAGGCCGACCTCGAGGTCGACCTCGCGACACGCCGCCTCGAGGCGCCAGGCCTCGCTCTCCCCGGAACGGCGGACGAGGTAGTCGCGGACGGTCTCGCTGCCCGCGCGCACCTCCTGCGGCAGGTAGCCGACCGTCAGCGTGTCCGGACGACGCACGACGCGTCCCGAATCCGCGTCCTCCAGCCCGGCGAGGGCCCGGAGGAGCGTCGACTTGCCGATCCCGTTCGGGCCCACGACGCCGATGCGCGCGCCCGGCGTGACCGTCAGCGAGACGTCGACGAGGACGGGCGCGGACCCGTGCGACCTGGAGAGATTCGAAGCGACGAGCGTGGACATGCGACTCCCGAGCGGGAAGGACGAGAAACGAATGAGGCTCGGTCAGTCGCGCATAGAAGGCGCCGGAGCGCCCCGGCACTCTACAGCCGGTCGCGAAGCTCGGCGAGCGCGCTCCAGCGCGGGTCGCCCTCGGCCTCGTCGTGGGTGTGCGGCTCGACGTTGAGATCGCGCCCGCACACCGGGCAGAGACCGGCGCAGTCCGGCCTGCACAGGATCTTGTCGGGCAGCGCGAGGACGATCGCGTCGCGCGCCCATCCGGAGAGATCGAGCTGGTCGTCCACGACGTAGGGGGTCTTCAGCTCCTCCGACTCACGGGGATTCGTGGCCTGGTACTCGCGCGCCGAGACGGGGACGTCGACGACCGCGTCCGCCACACAGCGGTAACACGGACCGTGCACGCGGGCACGGAAGGACAGCCCGAACACCGATCCGGTGCTCGCGCGGGTGATCGTCAGGTCTGCGGGGACGGTGCCCGGGACTGTCAGGTAGCGCTGCCCGCCGAGCTCGAACGAGCCCAGCTCGACGTCCTTCGTGTCGCGGTACTCCTCGCCTGAACGCAGCCTGATCTGGCGCAGGCTCAGCGTTGTCACAAACCGAGGTTAGCGACTAGCGACCGCGTGCGGCGAAGGCCAGGAACGGCCTCCTCGGCCTGCTTTCGGGCACCGGCTTCGCCGAGACGATCAGCGCCACCGCGACGACGATCGCGGCACCTCCGATCAGGATCGTCGGCGTGATCGGCTCGCCCAGCCAGAGCGATCCGAGCAGCACGGCGACGACCGGGTTGACGTAGGCGTAGGTGCCGACGAGGTGCGTCGGCGCCACCTTCAGCAGCCAGATGTAGGCGCTGAAGCCGACGAGCGAGCCCAGCGTGATCAGGTAGACGAGGGCGAGCCACGAGCTCGAGGATGCCGCTCCGAGGTCGAGCTGCCCGAGCTCCCCGCTCGCCGCACCGACGATCGCCAGCAGCGCGGCACCCGCGAGCATCTGCATCGACGCGCCCTGGAGCGCGTTCGCGGGCGCGGGCGCCTTGCGGGCGTAGAGCGAGCCGGCCGCCCACGCGAGCGACCCGACTAGGACGACGATCAGCCCTGCCAGGCTGCCGTCGCCGCTCGGCCGCGCCAGGAACGCGATTCCGCCGAAGCCGAGGACGAGGCCGGCCACTGCGGCAGGCGCGAGCCGCTGCCCGTACACGACGCGGTCGAGCACCGCCATCCAGAGCGGCACCGAGCCGACGATCAGCGCCACGACGCCGGTGTCGACGTGCTGAACCCCGTAGGCGACGCCGCCGTTCCCGAACAGCAGGAGTGCGCCGCCGACGACGAGCGCGGAGCGCCAGTGCACGAGGCGCGGGCGCTCCGCGCCACGCGAGGAGACGACATAGAGCAAGGTGCCGGCGATCAAGAACCGAACGGCCAGCATCAGAAACGAGGGCAGAGTCTCGACGGCGAGATCGATCGCCAAATACGTCGAGCCCCACAGGACGTAGACGGCCACAAGGGCCGCCCACACTCCGGCGGCGGGAGCGTGCGAGCCGGTCACCTAGCCGTCAGTAGGGGCGGGCGTGCGGGAACCACCCGCGCCGGTCGCGGTCGTCGTAGTCCGAACGGGCAACCGCAAGCGACAGCAGCGGCACCGCGACAAGCAGTGCGAAGCTGATGATGATCGCGTTCATGGTCTCACCTTGCCTTCGTTTTTCTATTAGCGCAAATCCAGCTATAGTTATTAACGATCATGAGCGCTAATGGATTCCTCGAGATCGAGCTGCGCCACCTCGCGGCGCTCCAGGCCGTTTCCGAGGAGGGGTCGTTCGGCCGCGCCGCGACCCGGCTCGGATACACGCAGTCGGCGATCAGCCAGCAGATCGCGACGCTCGAGCGGATCGTCGACACGCGCCTCGTCGAGCGGCCCGGCGGGCCTCGGCGTGTCTATCTGACCGAGGCCGGCCGCCTGCTCCTCCGTCACGCCGATGGCATCGTCGCCCGCTTGCACGCCGCGGAGGCCGACCTTGCCGCACTCGCGCGGGGAGATGCGGGCCCGCTCCGCATCGGCACCTACCAGAGCGTCGGCAACAAGATCCTTCCCGCGCTCCTGCGCCGCTTCTCGAAGCAGCTGCCGGAGATCCAGATCGAGCTGCGCGAGTCGCACGTTCCCGACGAGCTCCTCGTAGCCGTCGAGCGCGGCGAACTGGACCTCGCCTTCACGATGCTGCCTCCGATCGACGGGCCGTTCGAGGTGCTCGAGCTGATGCGCGACCCGTACGTGCTGCTCGTCGCAGCCAACTCGCCGCTCGCCGCGAAACGACAGGTCTCGCTGCGCGAGATCGGCGAGCAGCCGCTCATATCCAACCGGTTCTGCCGCTCGGTCGAACAGGTCCACGAGCATCTCCGGTCTCGAGGCATCCAGCCGAACGTGATCTTCCGCTCCGACGACAACGGCACCGTCCAGGGCGTGGTCGCCGCCGGGCTCGGTGCGGCGCTCGTCCCGAGGTTGACCGTTGACGAGACGGATCCCGCCGTGGCGGTCATCGACCTCGGACCCCGCGTGCCCGACCGGATGATCGGGATCGCCTGGCACCGCGACCGCTTTCGCACGGAGGCCGCGCAGGCGTTCGTCGACGAGGCGCAGCGGCTCTGCGCCGAGCTCGTAACCGAACCGCGCGCCGCTTAGTAGACGGGCTGTTCGTCCTCGACGGGCTCGACCGGCCCGACGCCGGCGACGACCGTCTCTTGTGAGCGCTCGTGCAGCCGCTCCCGCCCCCGCTTGACGGCCCCGAGGAACTTGTCGAGGTTGACCTCGAGCGTCGAGAGGATGCTGTCCGCCCAGTCCTCCATCTCGAGCCGCGTCTCCCTCGCCGAACGGCGTGCGTCGTCGATGATCTCCTGGGCCTGGCGCTCCGCGAGCTTGACGATCTCGGTCTGCGACGCCTCGCGCACCGCCTGCTCGCGCGCTTCGCCGAGAATCCGGTCGCACTCGCGCTTCGCCTCCGCGAGCATCTCCTGACGCTCCTTGACGATCCAGCGGGCCTGCTTGATCTCCTCCGGGATCGTCGCGCGCATCTGATCGAGGATCTCGTAGATCTCCTCCCGGTCGATGCGCACC
>DATFQE010000309.1:0-5542 GCA_035264445.1 Gaiellaceae bacterium
GCGAAGAGCTATGGCGGACCCGACAGCTTGGGCGCGACCGTAGGCGGCGTATGCAAGGACAAGGCCGGAAACACACAGACGGCGTCGCTCGGGCTCAAGTACGACGCGACGGCGCCGCAGGCGACCGCCTCCGCGTCGAGGGCCGCGGACGCCAACGGCTGGTACAACCACGGGCTCTCCGTCTCGTTCGCGGGCACAGACGCGACCGCCGGGATCGACATCTGCGACGCCGCGAAGCCGTACTCCGGCCCCGACAGCGCAGCGGTCACCGTGAGCGGCAGCTGCCGTGACAAGGCAGGCAACGCGACGAGTGCCCCACTGGCGCTCAAGTACGACGCGACGGCCCCGACCGCGGCTCCGACGGCCCGCGCGCCCGATGCCAACGGCTGGTTCAACCACCCGGTCACCGTCACGTTCGACGGGTCGGACGCCACCTCCGGCGTCGACACCTGCACGCAGCAGACCTACGCGGGCCCGGACAAGGCCGCGACCTCAATCGACGGGACGTGCAAGGACAAGGCTGGCAACCTGAGCGCCACCGGCTCGTTCGCGCTCAAGTACGACGCGACGGCGCCCCAGGCGACAGCGACTGCGCTGAGGGCGCCGGCCGCGACCGGGTGGTACACGGCTCCCGTCGCCGTCGACTTTGCGGCTCTCGACGCTACGTCGGGCGTTGCTGTCTGCGACGCCGGCAAGACCTATTCCGGCCCCGACTCGGTGTCCGCGGCGGTTGCCGGGTCGTGTCGCGACAACGCGGGGAACAGCGCGTCGGCGACCCTCCCGCTCAAGTACGACGCGACCGCCCCGGGTGTCACGGCCACCCCGGCTCGCCAGCCGGGGACGAACGGCTGGTACAGCGCGCCGGTCGGCGTGACGTTCACGGGGGCGGACGCCACCTCCGGCCTCGACACGTGCGACGCCGTGAAGACGTACTCCGGTCCGGACAGCGCGGGGACGGCGGTCGACGGAATCTGCCGTGACAAGGCCGGTAACGCCGGTACGGGCTCGTTTGGGCTCAAGTACGACGCGACTGCTCCGCAGGTCAGTGTCTCGCCGTCGAGGGCCGCCGACTCGAACGGCTGGTTCAACCATCCGCTCTCCGTCTCCTTCACCGGCACCGACCCCACGGCGGGGGTCGACGCCTGCGACGCCGCCAAGCCCTACTCCGGCCCTGACAGCGCGAGCGCCGTCGTCAGCGGCACCTGCACGGACAAGGCGGGCAACACGCGAACGGCCTCGGTCCCTGTCAAGTACGACGCGACGGCGCCCGCTGCAGCCGCCTTCCCCGCCCGCGAGCCTGATGCAAACGGGTGGTACAACCACTCCATCTCCGTCGGCTTCGGCGGCACCGACTCGACGTCCGGGATCGCGGCGTGCAGCAATGTGCAGACGTACACGGGCCCCGACACCTCGAGCGTCTCGCTGAGCGGGTCTTGTAGCGACGCGGCCGGAAATCCGAGCTCGCCTACTGCGGTCACGCTCCGCTACGACGCCACCGAGCCGGAGATCATCAAGGCCGACGCGGTGCGGCCGGCGGACCGGGCGGGCTGGTACAACCGGCCGATCGCGTTCGCGGTCGTGGCGTCCGACCCGACATCGGGTATCGCGTCCTGCCCGAACGTGACGTACGCCGGTCCCGATGACGGATCAGCCTCGTTCGCGGCGTCATGTGCCGACCGGGCCGGGAACCGCGGTGTCAGGGAGATGCCTCTGCGCTACGACGCCACGGCCCCCGCGGTTGCGGCCACGCCCGACCGCGCCCCCGACGCGAACGGCTGGTACAACCACGCATTCGCGGTGAGCTTCAAGGGGGCGGACGGCATCTCAGGTCTCGAGTCCTGCAGCGCGCCCGAGAACTACGCGGGCCCGGACAGCGAGGTCGTCCAGGTCGGCGGCGTCTGCACGGATCGCGCCGGGAACGTCGGCCTCGCCGCGGTGACCGCGGGGTACGACGCCACCGCACCGGCGATCACCGGCGCGCACGCCGACCGGCCGCCGGATGCGAACGGCTGGTACAGCCACCCGCTCGTGGTCGCGTTCCAGGGGGACGACGCGACCTCGCAGATCGCGGATTGCACCAAGGCGGCCTACGGCGGGCCGGACGCCGGCGCCGCGAGCGTCCCCGGGAGCTGCCGAGACCGCGCGGGCAACGCGAGCGGGTCGAGCTTCGACCTCCGCTACGACGGCACCGCTCCCTCGCTCGGCCGGGTCGTCGCGAAGGCGGGCAACGCGAGCGCGACGCTGACGTGGGCTGCCTCGCCTGATACGGCCGTCGTCCGCGTGCGGCGCAGGGACACGCTCGTCTACACCGGCGGCGGGACGACGTTCACCGACAAGGGCCTCGCCAACGGCGTCCTCTACCGCTACTCGGTGACGGCCTACGACGAGGCGGAGAACGCCGCGACGAGCTCAGTGACGGCGCGGCCCAGCGGCCCGCTCGTCGAGCCGGCCGCGAACGCCGTCGTCTCCGGCGCCCCACGTCTGGCCTGGAAGCCCGCCCCGAAAGCGACGTACTACAACGTCCAGCTGTGGCGCCGGGGCCGGATCCTGAGCCTTTGGCCGCGTGGGACGTCGGTGCAGCTGCCCGCGCGGTGGAAGTACAACGGGCGCCGCTACCGGCTCACCGACGGGCGCTATCGCTGGTACGTATTCCCCGGCTACGGCCGGCGCGCGGACAAGCGCTTCGGGAAGCTGCTCGGCTCGAGCTCGTTCGTCGTCCGCTAGCTCGCGACCAACCGCCGAGGCGATTCAGGGAAGCCAGCCGTCGCGGTACCGGGTCAGCTCGCTCGGCCCGAACCGCGCATATGCCTCCGCTGGCTCCGTTGTCTCGCGCTCGACGCCCGCGCGATGGCGGAGCGCCGCCTCGTCCACGGTGTAGCCGCCCCACTCCGGGCCCGCGGAGCGGTCGCGCGCGCCCACGGCGAGCACGAGACAGGGCCCGCTGCCCGCGCCGACGATCGTGTGATTCGTGCCCGGAGGACAGTGCACGAAGTCCCACTGGCGAAGCGTGCGCTCCTCGCCTTCGATGATCAGCAGCGCCTCTCCGAAAAGCACGAGGAAGTCCTCCTGGTCGGCTTCCCAGTGGTACATCGCCATCGGTTCTTCCGGGCGGAGAAGTGTCAGGTTGATCCCGAGCTGCGTGAAGTCCGTCGCGCCGTCGAACCCCGCGCCCTCGAATTCGCACAGGACGCCGCGTCCGTTGCGCTCCCACCACTGCGTCTCGCGCGCGTTGAGCACGAACCAACCCTCGCCCTTGGGGACAAGTCCGCGCTCCGTCGGCACAAGCTGCGACTCAGGAACCACCGTCGGGAGGATGCCACGGTTCACGCAGCTCGCGCCCCTCGTCCGTCGACCCGTCGCGTGCCCGGGCCTCAGTAGGATCGCGCCGTGCGCGAATTGCGACCCGGCCTGTGGCACTGGGAGGCGCCGCATCCGGACTGGCAGCCGACGGAGCCGTGGAGCGAGAACGTGTCGTCGTACGCGATCGACGACGGAGAGCGGCTGCTGCTCTTCGATCCGCTGGCCGTGCCGATCGAGCTTGTTGGCCGCGCGGCCGACCGCGAGACGGCGATCGTCCTCACCGCGCCGTGGCATGAGCGCGACGCGCGGGGCCTGGTCGAGCGGCTCGGCGTCCCGGTCTACACGCCGCTCCCCGATACGGCCGAAGACCTGATGCGGACGTACGGCATTACCGCCGAGCAGGCCGGGGACGGCAGCCCCGACGTGCGGTGGCTGCGCGACGGGGAAGCCGGCGAGGCGCACTGGTACTCGGCCGGCGATCGATTGCCCGTCGGGGTCCAGGCGTTCCCGGGACAGAAGCGGAACGACCTCGTGCTCTGGATCGAGGGACGCCGCTCGGTTGTCGCCGGCGACACGCTCGTCGACTTCGGCGAAGGCCTCCAGATCAACCCCCGCTGGCTTCCCGCAGGCGTGACGCGGGAGCAGGTCGTCGACGGCCTGCGCCCCCTGCTCGCGCTGCCGGTGGATCATGTGCTCGCGACGCACGGGGGCCCGACCGACCGGACCGCCCTCGAGCGCGTGCTTTCGCTCTGACGCCGTTGCAGGCGGCGAAGAACTCATCCCTCTGAAGCACACGACGTTCCGGGGGCGTCAGGAGCGCCGAGTCGCTACACGCAGCCTGTTGCCGTCCGGATCTTCCAGATCGCACTCCCGACCGGCAAGACCATCCTCGTCGACGGAGATCCCGAACTCCTCCGACACCGCGTCGATGTCTTTGACATAGAGGTGGATCAGGGTGTTCGGCGGCGCATCGCCCTTGTGTTCCGACAGGTAGAGCCGAACGTTGCCGCGCGCTACGGACACGAACCACGGGAAGCCCGGCTCGAATTGGTGCGCCCACTCCTTGCCGAAACCCAGGCGCTCGTACCACGAGACAGCCCGGTCGGCATCCTCGACGTAGAGGACCGGCACGATCTCCTCATCCACGCCGTCGAGCGTAAACGCTGTGTGCCTGGGGGTTACGCGAATTTGAGCCGGTACCGGTGGAGATCGAACGCCTTCGCATAGACCCCCCCTCACGGCTGCTGGACTCCGTGCACCGATTCGTGCGCGGAATCCCGCCCTAGACTCACCAACGGTCTGTATCTGGTGAGACGGCTACGAAACGGCTTCCGTTTCGACGACGCTTAGGTCGGCCCGAGTGTGCGGGAGGGGGCCACGCCTTCCGAATGCTCGCTCTTGAACTCGACGAACAGAACATGCGTCGGCGTTTGCCCGATGTTCTCTCCGCTGTGAATCTGAGCGTCGAGCCATCGCACTTCACCGGCCGCGAGACTGACGTCCCGACTCTCGCCGTCCTCGGCGACAAGGCGACGGTCGAACGGCGACAGGGTGTACATGACGCTGTCTGGATGGTGATGCGGGCGCGTCGCCTGTCCCGGCTCGTCTCGGTACTCCAGAACGCGGACGCGGTCGTTCTCGAAGATCACTTTGTACTTGTCGGGATCGGTGCTTGTCGGGTCAGCCAAACTCCGACTCCTTTCGCTCGGGTTCCGAGTCATCGGCTGGCGGTTACCGCTCGGTCTTTCGGCCGAGCATAGGGAGTCCACGCTTGGCCGGTGTGTGGGAAACGGCACCCAAGCCGCGACTGCCGTGGCAGCCGCAACCCGCCGGCAGCGCTAGGCCGAGGAGCGGCCGGCGGCGCGGAGAACGCGGAGCGCGTGCAGCGTCAACAGCTCGTTCGGCCCGGAACCCCAGTCGACCACTTCGACGTTGCTGCCCGTCGAGCCCGGCGGCTTCCACCAGCGGCCGCCGGCGCGCCAGCGGCCGTCCGCGAGCCTTCGCTCCTCGAGCAGGTCGAGGCCGTCCGCCGCGCGCGGCTCGTCCGCGAGCCCCATCCGGCCGAGCACGACGAGCGCCTGGAAGAAGTCGTAATGCCAGAACGGCGGTGAGTGCAACGTCACGAACGACTCGCCGATCGGCTCGCCGGTGGCGAGCGTCCGGAAGAGTCGGTGTTCGAGGAAGAGCTCGGCGGTGCGCTTCGCGGCCTCCTGCGCCCGCGCCTCGCCGGTCGCCGCCCAGT